>NZ_PSVQ01000058.1:0-13296 GCF_002932395.1 Rathayibacter sp. AY1D9 | reverse complement strand
GGCCGAGCAGGTTCGTGCCCGTCGCGACCAGCGGCCGCCGCACGTCGTACTCGTCGAGCCCGTCGAGCTTCTGCAGCAGGGCGTCGGCACCAGCACCCGCTCTCCCGGAGCGCCGCTCAGCAGCAGCTCGACCGCCCGGCGGCCCATCTCCTCGTGCGGCAGCGCCACGGTCGTCAGCCCGGGGCGGAGGTAGGCGGCCAGCTCGTCGTCGTCGAACGACACCACGGCGATGTCGCCGGGGATCGAGAGCCCCGCCTCCGCGACCGCCTGGTAGGCCGCCTCACGCCGAGCGGCTTCGGGCACGACGGCGCGGGCGGACAGGTCGCCTTCGCCGACCCGGACGCGGGAGTCGGCTTCGCGTTCCTCACCAACCGGATGGAGGGGGTCGGCGACGTGCGCGCGACCCGCGTCGTCGAGGCGCTCGCGACCGCGCTGCGACTGCCCGTTCCGCGCGGACTCTGACCCCTCCGCGCCACCCCCGTCAAGGGGTGGGGCGCCCGGTCGGCGCCGTCCTAGCGTCGGGGGACGGGCCGACCGGAGGGGCGGTCCGGGATCCAGGGGAGGGCGAGATGCAGAAGCTGTACTACGCGAGCGGATTCGTGCTGCTGGGCGACGAGGTGTGCTCGGCGGTCGTCGAGTACGCGCAGGCGCTGGCGAACGTGGGGAAGTCGGACCTGGTCGTGGTGCCGTCGCTCTCGGACGAGGGGCTGCGAGGCGAGACCCGTCTCCTGGTCGGACCGGCCAGCCAGCTCTTCACCAGCCCGGCGCTCGACCGCGGCGTCGACCTCGACGATCCGGAGGCGGTGGAGTCGATGCGCGAGAAGACCCGACGGCTCCAGCCCGCGCGGCCGACCGTGCAGCCGCGCGGCGAGGGCGACGACAGCGAGGACGACGGCGGGACCGACTACCTCTGACGCCTCAGGTGTCGAGCGTGGTGCTGGGGCGCTCGCCGAAGCGGTGGGCGTACGAGGCCGAGAACCGGCCGAGGTGCGCGAAGCCCCAGCGCCGTGCGACCTCGCTGACGCTGACGACTCCGGACTCGCCCGCCCGCAGCTCCTTCTGCACGCCGTCCAGCCGGATCCGCCGCAGGTAGTCGACCGCGGTGAAGCCGAACTCGCGCCGGAACTCGGTCTGCAGCGTCCGCAGGCCGATGCCCGCCGCGTTGGCGATCTGCTCGGTCCGGAGCGGCTCGTGGGCGTGCTCGTACATGTACTCGATCGCCTGGCGGAGGCGCCCCGAGCGGGGTACCCCGAGGTCGCCGGGAGTGTCCAGCGTCGAGTGCGGGAAGGTCTCGAGCAGGGCGACGGCGACCGCGCGGTCGGCCTCGCGGCGCAGCAGCGGCGAGCTGTCGGCGTCGTAGATCACCCGGGCGACCGTCGCGACGGTCGCCGACCAGCGCCGCAGCGCCGCGCCCTCGGGTCGTGCGGTGGTGTCGAAGAGGAGGGGGCCGCGGGTGCCCTCGACCTCCTCCGCGATGCCCTCGAGGTACGCGCCGTCGAAGTGGATGAGGTTCTGGCGGTAGTCGTGGAACTCGAACCGGCTGGGACGGTCGTTGACGAAGATCGCCGGCTGCCCGAATCCGAGGGTCACCGCGTCGCCGTCGAGATCGGTGACGCCCGCGCCGGCGGTCAGCCACGAGACGACGTACTCGCCCTCGGTCTGGATCGAGCCCTGCACGGAGCCGGCGAACTGGCTGCCGCGGAGCGTCACATCGCCGTCGCCGACGGAGGTGTAGCGGTACGAGAAGTCCTCGCCGGGCTCGACGACGAAGCGGTGCCCGTTGTACGACTGCTCGAAGAGGGCCCGCGCCTGCTCGATGTCACGCCCGCCGATGTCGGAGCGCATGACCTCGTCCTTCTCGTTCATCCCGATCAGGGTCGCACGAGGAGCGCTCCTCACCGCGTGCCCCGAACGGGGAATTCGTTAAGCGGATAAACCAGTCGCGGGTCCGGCGGCGCGGGTCATGGCCTGGACGGTCGCCGCCTGGAACTGCGTGAGCAGCACCACGGTGTGCCGCGCTCCGGCTTCCACGGCGAGCGAGAAGGTGGCGCCGGCCGGAGTGGCCCGCCAGGAGCGGATGTCGCGGGTGCCGACGCGGGTCGAGTCGCCGGTGCCGGCGCTCCGCAGCACCAGGGAGTCGGGCAGCACGCAGAGCGCGCCCGTCACGCCGTCGACAGTGGAGGAGCACTCGAAGCCTGCGTCGTCGTGCACTGCACCGGCGAGCTCGACGAAGTCGGTGACCTCCATCGGCTCGTCGTCGTCGCGCCTGGACACGGCGCGCTCAGGCAGCGTGCGTGAGCCCGGAGGACTCGGGCTGCTGCGCCGGCTCGGTGACGATCCGCAGGCCCCGGCCGCTGTTGGCCTCCTCCATCAGTGCGCGCACCCAGGTGGCGTTTATCGCCGGCATGCGGCTTCCGTGGAACGAGAACTGGAGGGGGATGGTCGGGTGCAGCCAGAGCGTCTGGCGTCCGGTGCCGTGCGCGCTCGAGGCGTCGAGCTGGAAGGCGAACGCCTCGTCGCGGCGGAACTTGTTGATCATGACGATCTGGAGGTGCGCGAGCGCGCGGTCGTCGATCTCGTGCGAGGTGGGGGGAGTGCCGTAGAGGAGAGCGCCCATGGTGCGTGCCGCCGTTCTGTGCTGTGTCGCGGGTGCCGGCCGCGACGGTGGGGTGCCCCGGCGAGTGCCGCCGGGAGGGGGAGTGCGAGATGGTGGGGGTGTTCGTGGGGAGCAGGACCCGGGGTGTGCTGTGCCGCCGAGTCGAGTATCCGGAGTGTCGATCCGGGGGTGCCGGGCTCCGGGATGTCGAGCCCGGATGCCGTCGCGCCGAGCCGTCGATCCCCGCTGACGCCTGCTCTGCAGGCCCGTGGAGTCGGGCGGTCGGGCCGTCCCTCCGGCTGTTCTCCGAAAGTACGCCCCTCGTTCGGAGCGCACGTGCCGCTATCCGGAATGCGAAGCAGTGGCCCCGGCCGCCGGGCGGACTCCCAGCCGGGTGACTCCGGGGCTCAGTTGCGGGGTGCCGCCGGTGGGCGGTGCGGCTGCGTCGAGACGGCGCGCTCGTGCGCGAGACGCCGCAGTGGTGCGTCGGGCGGGCCGGCGGTGTCTCGGCGGGGCGTGTGGAGCGGGAGGAGGCGTGACGGTGCGCTCACTGGACAGGGCGTGCGGCTCCGTCGAGACGCCGTCTCCGCGGCGGTAACTCGGCGTGCGCGGGAGGGTGCGCTCCTCCGCGAGTCGTCGCGCCACCGCTCCGGCGGGGGTGCCGACGCTCAGAAGGCGTAGCGGACGCGGCAGTAGGGGAGGCGCTCGGCGAGGAGGGCGCGGAAGCGGTCGAGGGCGGCGCGCTTGAGGTCGCGTCGGTAGCGGATGTTGACGGCGCCGTTCTCGGAGACCTTCTGCTCCTGGCGTCCCGGCTGCCAGAGCAGCGACTCCGCCGTGGGGTGCCAGCCGAGGTTCACCTCGTGCAGGCCCTCGTTGTGGGTGAGGAGGATCACCTCGGCCGCGAGCTGCGCCTTCGCCCGCGGGTGGAGGGCGGCGTCGAGCTGGTCGAAGAGCTCGGTCCAGTCCTGCTGCCAGGTCTCGGTGAGGATCACGGGCGAGAAGTTGACGTGCACCTCGTAGCCGGCGTCGACGAAGTCGTTGATCGCCGCGATCCGCTCGGCCATCGGCGAGGTGCGGATGTCGGTGACCTTCGCCGTCTCGGCGGGCATCAGCGAGAACCGGATGCGCGTGCGCCCGAGCGGGTCCCACTCGAGGAGCTCGCGGTTGACGTACTTGGTCGCGAAGGACGCCTTGGCGGTGGGCGACATCCGGAACAGCTCGCAGAGGTCGCGGACGTTCCCGCTCAGCAGCGCGTCGACGGAGCAGTCGCTGTTCTCGCCGATGTCGTAGACCCAGGCCTCCGGGTCGCACTGGTTCGCCTCGGCCTTGGGGCCCTGCTTGGCGATGTGCCGGGCCAGGTGGCGCTGGATCTGCTCGATGTTCGTGAAGAGCGTGATCGGGTTGCTGTAGCCCTTCCTCCGCGGCACGTAGCAGTACACGCACGCCATGGCGCAGCCGTTGGCGGTGGAGGGGGCGATGAAGTCGGCCGAGCGGCCGTTCGGGCGCGTGACGAGCGACTTCTTCACCCCGAGCACGAGCGCCTCCGTCTTGATGCGCACCCAGCGCGCGACGTTCGCCTCGTCGCCGTGCACCTCCGGGATCAGCCAGTGCGACTCGACGGGCACGATCTCGGCGCCCGGCCACCGCGCCACGACCTCCTGCCCACGGGGCAGCTCGAGCGCGGCCGGCTCGGCGTAGATCCGCCGGATGTCGAGCAGGCGCCGCTCGCGGACCTGCGCGGACGCGGGGCTCGGAGCGGTGTCGGACATGAGTCCGTTCTATCGGCGACCACCGACATCCGCGGTGGCGAGGCCGTCGCCCGCCGCGCAGGTCCTCCGCCCGGCTGCAGGCACCGTGGCGCCGCTCCCTCAGGATGGAGGCATGCCCTCCTCCGCCGACCGCTTCCGCCGCGCCGCCGTCGAGCTCGCGCAGACCTCCGAGCGGCAGGTCGAGTGGGCGCTCGCCGTCACGGAGGATGCGCGCCTCCTCGCCCTGATCGACGAGCTGCCCGCGCAGCACCGGCAGCCGTCCCTGCTCTTCTCGGTCGCGCGGCTGCTCGGCGTGCCCGACGTCGACGGCGCCGGATTCGCCGCATGGCTCCGGAGCGAGTGGGCGCGGGTGGCGCCGGTGGCGGCGGAGCGGAGGACGCAGACCAACGAGGCGCTGCGGTGCGCGCCCCTGGTCGCGGCGCTCGAGCGGATCACGGAGCCGGGCGAGCCGGTGGCGCTCGTCGAGATCGGCGCCTCCGCGGGGCTCTGCCTGGCGCCGGAGCGGTACTCCTACGCCTTCACGGCGAGCGACGGCGAGACGCGGCTCGGGTCGGGCGCGCCTCTGCTGCGGTGCGCGGTGAGCGGAGGCGCGGCGCCGGCACGGCTGCCGGTCGTCGCGTGGCGCCGGGGGCTCGACCTGGCGCCGCTCGACGTCCGCTCGCCCGAGGACGTCGCCTGGTTGGGCGCGCTGCTCCCGCCCGACCGCCCGGAGCGGACCGCGCGGCTCCGCTCGGCCGTGGAGACTCTGCAGGACGACCCGCCGACGATCGTCGCGGGCGATGCGGCCGCCGAGCTGCCCGCCCTGCTCGACGCGGTGCCGCCGGGTCTGCGGACGGTCGTCGTCTCGCTCGGGACCCTGGTCTACCTTCCGTGGGCCGCGCGCGAGAGCGTCCTGGCGACGGTCGCCGATCGCGGCGCGAGCCTGGTGACGCTCGAGGCGGAGGCGCTGCTCCCGCACCTCGTCGCCGCGCGCGGGGACCGCACGGCACCCGAGCCGACCCCGTTCCTGCTCGCCGCCGACGGCGTCCCGCTCGCGAGCGCGGCCGCCCACGGCGGCACCCTCTCCTGGCTGGCCTGAGGCGCGCTCCCGCGCCGGGAGCGGGGTGCCCGAAGCCCGGGAGGTGCCCGGCGCCCGGTGAACGGTGCCCGCTCCGCCCCGATCGTCCGCCCACTGTTCAGAAGTCGTCGCACTCGGCGTCGAGTGCGACAACTCCTGGACTCTCGCGGAGGAGCGAGCGTCGAAGGCCGAAGGCCGAAGCCCGACGCCCGAAGCCCGAAGCCCGAAGCCCGAAGCCCGAAGCCCAACGCGCAGCGACCAGCGCTCTGAGCTCAGGCGCTCGGCCCGATCGTCCGCCCACTGTTCACGAGTTGTCGCACTCAGCGTCGAGTGCGACAACTCCCGGACAGTCGCGAAGGAGAGGGCGTCGAAATGCAGCGCCGAGAGCTCGGAGTCCCGGCGCTCGACCCGCGCCCACTGTTCAGAAGTCGTCGCACTCGGCGTCGACTGCGACGACTCCTGGACTCTCGCGGAGGGGAGGACGGCCGAGTGCAGGACTCAGAGCTCAGAGCCAGAGCTCAGAGCGTCCAGCGCCCAGCGCCCCAGCGCCCTACAGCCCGTCGACGACGAGCTGCGTCGCGCGCGGGACGTACGAGGTGTTCGTGGTCGGGTCCCAGCCCACGAGCGCGACCGCGTCGCCGCCGACGCGCGCGGTGATGCCCACGAGCGAGAACGGCTTGCCGCCCACGGCTCCGGACACCTTCCAGCCGAGCGTCTCGTCGGCGCCGGTCAGCGTCTGCTCGGTGCGCTCGACGGTCGTCTCGACCGGCACGCCCTGCATCGCGAAGAGCGTCGAGCCGGAGGCGCAGCGGGTGGTCGCGTCGGTGGCGCTCGCGAGGAGCGAGGCGGCCGCGTCGGCGGTGCCGGTGCTCGACACGACGGCGGTCATGGAGCGGTCGGCGCTGGTGCCGTACGAGAGTCCGGCGGCGGGCTGCGCGGTGTCCCAGCCCAGGCCGAACGGCGAGAGGCAGCTCGCGTCGGTCGCGGTGAGGCCGGGGTAGATCGAGTCGAGCATCTCCTGGATGCTCGCGTACTCGCCGGGCACGAACTGCACGCCGGTCAGCACGGCGGCCACCTGCTCGCCGGTCTTCTGAGCGGTGTCGGCGGCAGGGGCGGCGGCCGTCGCGGTGGCGGACGGGGCGGCCGACGACGAGGGGAGCGTCGGAGTGAACGGGCGGAGCGTCGATCCGCTCGTCGCGGTCCCCGCGCAGCCCGAGAGGACGAGCAGCAGCGCGCCTCCGATCAGAGTCGTGCGCAGCAGTGTCTTGGACATCATGTCTCCCCCTTCGCCCGCCGGCGCCGCACCGGGGCGCCTGAGGCTAGCAGAGCCCCGCGTCCCGGAGGCGGCCCGGCGCCGCCCGCAGGACGGAGGCGGCCCGGTGGCACCCGCAGACCGGAGGCGGTCCGGCAGCGCGTGCGGATCGGAGTCGGCCCGGCCCCACTCGCACAACGGAGCCCGGAACTCCGAGCCCACGCCTCCGACGGCCGTTCCCGCCGCCTCCGCTCCGCAGCTCAGATCTCGGTGTGCCCGAGCTCGGCTCCCGCGAGCAGGCGGATCTCCGGCTCGGCGATGCCCTCCAGCTCCAGCACCACGACGCGGTTGCGGCCGGTGCGGGTGACCGGCGAGGGGACGATCAGCGTCCGCTGCGGTCCGCGGCGCCAGTAGCGTCCGAGGAGGAAGCCGTTCACCCAGACCAGTCCCTTGCCCCAGTGCAGCGTGTCCACGTACAGGTCGGCCTGCTCGTCGAGGTCGAACGAGCCGGAGGCGAGCTGCGGTCCGGCCGAGAACGCCGGCGCCGCGACGGCCAGGTCGGGGAGGCACTCCAGCGCGAGGGCACGCGCCGCCCAGCCGGTCAGCGGGGCGCCGTCGAGCGTCACGCCTCCGATCAGGCCCTTGTGCTCGCCGATGCGCGTGCCGTAGTTCACCCGGCCCTGGTTCTCGACCAGGATCGCGAGCTCGCCGCGTCCGCTCGGCAGAGTCAGCGCCCGCTCGTGGTGGTCGCGCGCCAGCACGCCCACCGGCACGCCGTCCAGCAGCACCCAGGCGCGGTCGCGCACCTCCTCGCCCACCACGAGGCGGGCCGGAGCGGAGGAGCCGTCGAGCGTCGTCGTGAAGAGCACGAAGCCGTCGTCGTGGCCGAGGTCGTCGAAGCTGGCCATCGCGTCGAGGTGCGCGGCCGGTCCGAACGCCTGGCCGAGGCCGAGCAGCGCCGGGCCGGGGACGAGCGGAGCGGTCAGGGCGGGGGCCGGCGGGCGCATCGCGGGCACCTCCTCCGGCACCGGCGCGTAGCGCGCGATGACGTCGCGGAACGCCCAGAACTTCGCGGTCGGGTCGCCGCCCTCGTCGAGCGGGGCGTCGTAGTCGTAGCTCGTCGTGATCGCGGCGTAGCGGCCCTTGTCGTTCGCGCCGCTGGTCAGGCCGAAGTTGGTGCCGCCGTGGAACATGTAGATGTTGACCGAGCCCCCGGCCGCGAGCAGCGTGTCGAGCTCCTGGGCGGAGGCGTCGGCGTCCGTCGTGTGGTGCTGGGTGCCCCAGTCGTCGAACCAGCCGCACCAGAACTCCATGCACATCAGCGGCCCGGTGGGCTGGAACTCGCGCAGCGTCGCGAGGCGCTCCGTGGTCCGCGAGCCGAACGAGCCGGTGAGGTGCAGGCCCGGCAGGCTGCCGTCGGCGAGCATCTGCGGAGTGGGCTGGTCGATGGTGGTCAGCGGCACCGTGATGCCGGAGTCGCGGGTCACCCGCACGAGCTCGGCCAGGTACTCCTTGTCGGAGCCGTACGCGCCGTACTCGTTCTCGATCTGCACGAGGACCACGGGCCCGCCGTCGTCGATCTGGCGCGGGGCCACGATCGAGTACACGCGGCGCAGGTAGTCGCTGACCGCGGCGAGGTAGTTCGGCTCCGAGCGGCGCACGCCCACCTCGGGGTCGCGGAAGAGCCAGGCCGGGAGGGCGCCGTTGTCCCACTCCGCGCAGATGTAGGGGCCGGGGCGCACGATCGCGTGCATGCCCTCGGCGGCGATCAGGTCGAGGAAGCGGCCCAGGTCGAGCCCGGCGTCCTCGCGCCACTCGCCGCGGCGCGGCTCGTGCGCGTTCCAGGCGACGTAGGTCTCGATGGTGTTCAGGCCCATCAGGCGGGCCTTGCGGATCCGGTCGGCCCAGAGGTCCGGGTGGATGCGGAAGTAGTGCAGCGCCCCCGACAGGATGCGGTGCGGGCGGCCGTCGAGCTCGAAGTCGACGGTGCCGATGGCGAAGCGGCTCTCGGGAGCGGTGGTCATCTGGATCCCCCTCAGGATCGGTGCCCGGTGTGTCCGAGCGTGAGAACGACGCAGGGCCGACCGGAGCGATCCGGCCGGCCCCGCGTCGAGCAGTGGTGCTACTCCGAGACGGTGAAGCCCTGCGCGTTGCCGTACTGGACGAGCTTGCTCTGCCAGTCGGCGAGGCCCTGGTCGAGGCTGGTGCCGTTGGCGTACGCCTGGCCGACGGTGTCACCGAAGACGCTGTTCGCGTACACCTGGTAGGGCAGGTACGACCAGCCGGAGCGGACGTCCTTCGAGGCCTGGGTCAGCACCTCGTTGATCTTCTGGCCGCCGAAGTACTCCGACTCCTGACCGGTGAAGTCCGAGCTGTCGAGGTCGGCGGTGGTCGACGGGAATCCGCCGCTCTGCAGGAAGACGTCGACCGAGGCCTGGTCGCTGTTCAGCCAGCGCAGGAACGCGGCGGCCAGCGCCGGGTTCTCGCTCTGCTTGGTGACGGACTGGCCGCCACCGCCGTTCTCGGCGCTGACGGCGGTGCCGTCGTAGGTCGGGATCGGCGCGACGGCCCAGTCGCCGGAGGCGTCGGGGACGCTGGACTCCAGCACGCCGGGCATCCAGGCGCCGGTCACCAGCGAGGCGATGGAGCCGTCGGCGAGGCCCTTGTACCACTCGTCGCCCCAGGCGGGGGTGTCCGAGAGCAGCTTCTTCTCGACGAGCTGGTTCCAGACGCCGGTCCACTTGGCGGTGCCCTCGTCGGCGAGGTCGATCTTCACGTCCGTGCCGTCGGTGGTGAACGGCTCGCCGCCCGCCTGCCAGATCATGCTGGTCGCGAAGCCGGCGTCGCCGGTGTCGGCGGTGATGTACTTCGACGGGTCGGCGGTGTGCAGCTTCTCGGCCGCGGCGACGTACTCGTCCCAGGTGGCGGGGACGGCGATGCCGTACTGGTCGAAGACGGTCTTGTTGTAGAACAGCGCCATGGGGCCCGAGTCCTGCGGGAGTCCGACGAGCTTACCGTCGATGTTGACGCTGCCCCAGGTGGAGGCGGAGTACTTGTCCTCGAGGTCGCCCATGCCGTACTGCGACAGGTCGAGGAGCGAGTCCGACAGCGCGAACTGCGGCATGGCGTAGTACTCGATCTGGACGACGTCGGGGGCGCCCGAGCCGGCCTTGATCGCGTTCTCGAGCTTGGTGTACTCGTCCTTGTTGGTGCCGGCGTTGACGAGCTCGACGTCGACCTTGGGGTAGGCCTTCTCGAACGCGGCGACCTGCGCCTCGGCGCTGGGGGTCCAGCTCCAGTACGTGATCTTGCCACCGGCCTCGAGGGCGGAGTCGAGGTCGGCGGCGGAGCCGGCGCTCGTGGTCGTGCCGCCACCGGAGGTGGACGAGCAGGCCGCGAGGGAGCCGGCGGCCAGGGCCGCGACGGCCGCGACCGTCAGGGTCCGCCTGAGGGCGGAACGGGCGATCTTCATGGTGGTGTTTCCCTTCACTTCTTCGTGCTGCGGGTGCTGTGGACGGGGCAGGACGCTCCGGCCGGGGGATGGGTAGGGGGAGGGCTCAGCCCTTGACGCTGCCGGCGCTCAGACCGGACTGCCAGAAGCGCTGGAGTCCGAGGAAGGCGACGACGATGGGGATGATCGTGAGGAGCGAGCCCGTGATCACGAGGTTGTAGATCGGCTGCGCGCTGACGCCGGTGGCCTGCGCGTTCCACTGGTTGAGGCCGACGGTGAGCGGGTACCAGGTGGGGTCGCTCAGCATGATCAGCGGGAGGAAGTAGTTGTTCCAGGTCGCGACGACCGAGAACAGCAGCACGGTCACGATGCCGGGGGCGAGGAGGCGGATGGAGATGGTGAAGAAGGTGCGGAACTCGCCCGCCCCGTCCATCCGCGCCGCTTCGAGCAGCTCGGTGGGCACCGACTCCACCGCGTAGACCCACACCAGGTACAGGCCGAACGGGCTGATCAGCGAGGGGATGATGATCGCCCACGGGGTGTTGGTCAGGCCGAGCTGGCTGAACATGAGGAATGTCGGGACGGCGAGGGCCGTGCCGGGGACCGCGATCGCTCCGAGCACCACGGCGAAGACCGCCTTGCGGCCCGTGAAGCGGAACTTCGCGAGGCCGTAGCCGGCGAGCGTGGCCAGGAGCGTCGCTCCTCCGGCGCCGACGACGACGTAGAGCAGGGTGTTGCCGAGCCAGCGGAGGAAGATCCCGTCGCGGTAGCTGAGGGTGTCGGCGATGTTCTGGAAGAAGACGAAGTCGCCGTCGAACCAGAGGCCGAAGCTCGAGAGCAGGCCGGCCTGCGTCTTCGTCGCGTTGATGACCAGCCAGGCCAGCGGCACGAGGCTGTAGAGGATGAAGACCGACATCAGCAGGGTGAAGGCGATCGACTTCTTGGGCTGCACCGAGGAGCCGCGGCGGGCGGCCGGGCGCTTCGGGGCGCGGGCGGGCGTCCGGGGAGCGGTCGCGAGGGCCATCAGTTCTCCTTCCGCGCGCCGCGGAGCTGCACGACGTAGGCGATCACCGCGGTGATCACGCCCATGACGATGGCGACCGTGGCCGACGCGTTGTACTGCTGACCGGCGAAGGACAGGTTGTAGGCGTACATGTTCGGGGTGAAGTAGGTGGTGATGATGTTCGGCGCCAGCGTCCGGAGGATGTTCGGCTCGTTGAACAGCTGGAAGCTGCCGATGATCGAGAAGATCGTGGCGATGACGATCGCGCCGCGCAGGGCGGGAAGCTTGATCGAGCGGATGACGCGCATCGGGCCGGCGCCGTCGATCTCGGCCGCCTCGTAGAGCTCGCCGGGGATCGTCTTCAGCGCGGAGTAGAAGATGAGCATGTTGTAGCCCACGAACTCCCACGTGACGATGTTGCCGATCGAGGCGAGGATCCAGTCGCGCGAGAAGGGCTGGACGACGTCGGAGCCGAGCAGGTCGTTGACGTTCGCGGCCAGGCCGAAGTTGTCGCCGTAGATGAAGCCCCACATCAGCACCGCGACGACCGCGGGGACGGCGTAGGGGAGGAAGACCACGATGCGGAAGAAGCCGGTGCCGTGGAGGCGCCCGCTGTCGATCGCGAGGGCCGCGACGAGGGCCAGCACGAGCATCACGGGGACCTGCACGACGAGGAACAGCAGGACGCGGCCGAAGCCCTCCCAGAAGTTCGGGTCGGTGAAGATCGCGGCGTAGTTCGCGAAGCCGACGAAGGAGTTGCCGCCCACCAGCTGCTCGCGGAAGAGGCTGAGGTAGATCGAGTAGACGACCGGGGCGATGAAGACCAGGAGGAAGACGACGAGGAAGGGGGCGACGAACGCCAGGCCCTTCCACTCGCTCTTCGCCCGCGACTTCGGGGCCGCGAGGGGGGACGCCGGAGGGGCGACCTCGCTCAGCGGGACGGGGGGAGACGTCGTCGTCATGGGATTCCGTTCGGGGAGTAGTGCGGGCCCGCCATGTTCACGTCAACATGGCAGAGCGTCACCGTAGCATGTCCACGTCGCCACCCGCGACTGTTCCTGCGTCACGGTTCGGCGCACGATGCACCACGGCTGACGGGCGGCGCGCTATAAAGGGAAGCCCATGTCACTCGAGACCGACCGCCCGTCCCCGTCCATCCGGCCGCGACGCGGCGTCTCGATGGCCGACGTGGCCCGGCGCGCGAACGTCTCGGGCCAGACGGTCTCGCGGGTGTCGAACGGCAAGCAGAACGTCGACGGCGAGACGCGCGAGCGGGTCCTCGAGGCGATGCGGGCCCTCGGCTACCGGCCCAACAGCGCGGCGCGGGCCCTGCGGACGGGCCGCTTCCACAGCATCGGCGTGATCATGTTCACGCTGTCCTCGTTCGGCAACATGCGCACCCTCGACGCCATCGCGATCGCGGCCGCCGACGCGGGCTACTCGATCACCCTCATCCCCGTCTCCCACCCCACCCAGGGCGAGGTGTCGGTCGCGTTCCACCGGCTGAGCGAGGAAGCGGTCGACGGCGTCATCATCATCGTCGAGGCGCACCTGCTCGACGAGGCCGACATCGTCCTCCCGCCGGACCTGCCCGTGGTGGTCGTCGACTCCGCCGGCGGCGAGAAGTACCCGGTGGTCGACACCGACCAGATGTCGGGCGCCCGCCAGGCCGTCGAGCACCTGCTCGGGCTCGGCCACCGCACCGTGCACCACATCGCCGGTCCCGACCGCTCCTACTCCGCCGAGCGCCGCCACGAGGCGTGGGAGTCGACCCTGATCGAGCGCGGCGCCCCGGTGCCGGAGGTGCTGGTCGGCGACTGGTCCACCGACTCCGGCTACCGCCTCGGCAAGCGGCTCGCCGCCGATCCGGAGGTCACCGCGATCTTCGCCGCCAACGACCAGATGGCGCTCGGCGTGCTGCGCGCCCTGCACGAGGCCGGACGCGCCGTGCCCGGCGAGGTGAGCGTCGCGGGCTTCGACGACATGCAGGAGTCGGCGAGCTTCTGGCCGCCGCTGACGACGGTGCGCCAGTTCTTCGGGGACACGGGCCGCCGCTCGGTCGACATCCTCCTGCGCGAGCTCGAGCCGAAGGCGTGGGTGCTCTGGCAGCCCGTCGAGGACTACTACAACATGCAGCAGCCCAAGCCCAAGGGCGAGAACCTCAACTG
>NZ_PSVQ01000057.1:0-14354 GCF_002932395.1 Rathayibacter sp. AY1D9 | reverse complement strand
CCCCGCCCCCGCGCGACCGGCCCGACCGGCCTCGCCATCGCCGCACTCGTCGTCGGCATCGTCGCGTTCCTCGTCGGCCTCGTGCCGGTTTTCGGAGCACTCGTCGGGATCGCCGCCGTCGTCCTGGGCATCCTCGCCCTCCGCCGCGGTCAGTCGAAGGCGATGTCGATCACCGGCGTCGTCCTCGGCGGTCTGGCCGTCCTCGCCTCGCTCCTGACGACGATCGGCTTCGGAGCCGCCGTGAACTCCGCCTCGAGCGACCGCCCGGCGGCCGTGATCGTCGAGTCGTCCGAGCCCACGACCGCTCCCGTCGTGCCGGCCACGGAGGAGGCGGAGGTCGTCGAGACGGCGGAGCCCGCACCCGTCGAGACGGCGGAGCCCGCACCCGTCGAGACGGTCGCCCCTGCCCCGGCGCCTGTCGAGACGGCGGCTGCTGCGCAGGTCTCGCCCGAGTTCGCCTCGGCACTCATCAAGGCGCAGAGCTACTCCGAGATGCTCCACATGAGCAAGGCGGGCCTGTACGGCCAGCTCACCTCCGAGTACGGGGAGCAGTTCTCGCCCGAGGCCGCGCAGTACGCGGTGGACACCGTCTCCGCCGACTGGAACGCCAACGCGCTGGCGAAGGCCAAGGACTACCAGGCCCAGATGGCGATGGCGCCGGAGGCCATCCGCGACCAGCTGACCAGCGAGTACGGGGAGCAGTTCACGAGCGACGAGGCCGACTACGCCATCGCGCACCTGAACGACTAGTCCCACTCGGACCGTCGCGGCACTGCGCGGCCACTGAGCAGGTCCTCCCGGAGGGCGGCGGACCACCGGAGCCGGTTCAGGCCAGGACGGCGAGGGTGACGGGGAGCGCCTCGCTCCACCTGCCGGTCAGCCGCTCCTCGCCCTCGAGGAACGGCGGCGCGAGGACCCGCGCGAGGACGAGAGTCAGACCGTCGGCCGAGGTCGTGGTGGTCCGTGCGTCGCTGCGGACGAGCACCGTCGACGGCGGCCCGGACGCTCCGGCGCCTGATCCGCTGCCCTGCACCGTCGCGGTCGGCAGGCGGACGATGCGCTGCCCGTCCTCCCCGAAATGCTGCTCGACCTCCCGGGCGCCGGTGCGGATCGCCGTGGCGAAGGCGGCGATCGCGACGGGGTCGCCGGCACCGTCGTAGACCCAGCGACGACCGAGGACGGTGTGCTCGACGGTCGCGAGGAGATGGGCGTCACCGCCGGCGAGAGGCGAGCCGCGGTAGGTCAGCGGCACCTGGAGCGGCGGCTGCCCGGACGACTGGACGATCAGCGTCTCCACTCCCACCTCGCCATCGGGGTCGTCGAACCGGTAGGCGCCGAGCTGCGTGAATCCGCCGCCCTCGCACCAGGGCTGCGTCGGCGCCCATGCCTCCACGATCTCGAGCTTCCCGGGGGTGATCGTCGCACGGTGCAGAAGGGCCATGCACCGAGAGTAGAGCCGGCCGATCCGTCCGGAGGAGTGCCCGTCAGCGAGCGGCGCCCGCCGTCGCCGACTCGGGCAGGCTGCTCATGGGGAGGGTGTACTCGCCCTTCAGCGCCGAGATCCAGACGGTGGTCGGGGCGACGGCGGCGAAGTTCGAGTTGAGCAGCGCCATCAGCGTGGTGTGCAGGGAGTGCGCGTCGATCGTGCCGGCGTCGTTCGCGATCGCGATCGCGCCCGTCGCGTCGGAGAGGACCTCGGCGCGGAGCCCGTGCGTCTCCGCCTCGGCGGCCGAGGCGAGGATGCAGTTGTTGGTCATGTAGCCGACGAGGGTGATCGTGTCGACGTCGTGCTCGCGGAGCCAGTCGAGCAGGTCGGTCCCCGCGAAGACCGTGCCGAACTGCTTCGTGACGTTCTTCCACGAGTCCGAGCGGCGCTTCTCGATCTCCGGGTGCAGCGCGAAGGACGGACCCGACGGGTCGAAGATCGGCGCTCCTTCGCCCGCGCTGTGCTGGACGACGGCGATCGGGAGGCCCGCGGCGGCGGCGGAGTCGAGGGCGGCGGCGATCCTCGGCAGCGACTGCGCGTGCGGCGGGTACTGGATCTCGAGCGGACCGCTGAAGTACTCCTGCTGCACGTCGACGAGGATCAGTGCGCGGCGCGGTGTGGTCATGAGGTGCTCCCATCGGTGGCGGACGTCCCCGATCCTCCCGCCCGGGGCTGGGAGCGGCGGTCAGCCACGCGGCCCGCGACCCGGTCGTGGGCGCAGGCCCACACCTCCTCGTGCTCGAGCGGAGTGAGGACGCCGGCGTCGAGCAGCCGGCCGGCCCGCCGCAGCACGGCCGCGATCGCCGCCTGCTCGGCGACGGCGGGGGAGTCGACGTTCGCGATCACGAGCCGGCGGGCGCAGGCCCGGCGGAGGCGGCGGGTCGAGCGGGCCGAGAGGAGCAGGAGCGACGCGGTCGGCAGGGCGAGCGCGGCCAGCAGGAGGAGCGGCAGCCGGTCGAGCGCGAGCGTCCCGACGGCGCCGGCGGCCGTCACGGCCACGACCAGCTGCGGACCGGCCGCGTGCAGGCGGAGGCGCCTCCGCTCCTCGACGGAGGTGCCGGGCGCGAAGACCACGAGCTCGCTCCGGACGACGCCGTACCGGCTCGCGCCGACGGTGTGGCGGCCCCAGCGGGGACCGGCGTCGAGGAGGCGGAGGAGCAGGTGCACGAGCGCCATCGTCGGCCCGCGACGGCGGGTGGAAGGGGATCCTGACGGAACGCGGACGCGTACCGGGCCGATCCGCACGGTCCGCTCGCGCGACGCTCACGACCCCCTCACGACGCGGGATCGCGCGCCGACGTCCCTTCACAGCCGATTACCCGTGAGGAAAGCGTGAGGATCCGCTCATTCCGGGCGGGCGCGCTCCTCACGGCGAGTAGAAACATCCAGTGACCTCTTCCGTCGTCCGTGGCGACCCCGACGCCCTCGAACCCTCCCCTCTCTCCTCCGCGCGCGCGGGCGGGGTGAAGGCGTGGCTCCTCGAGGGCCTCCGCGACGACTCCGGAGCGCACCCCGGCCCCCACGCGGCCACCGGCAGGACGCACTCGTGGTGGCGCGTCATGTGCCTCACCGGCGTCGACTACTTCTCGACCCTCGGCTACCAGCCGGCCATCGCGGCGCTCGCCGCGGGCCTCGTCTCTCCGCTCGCGACGATCGTCCTGGTGGTGCTGACCCTCCTCGGCGCGCTCCCCGTCTACCGCCGCGTGGCCCGCGAGAGCTTCCGCGGCGAGGGGTCGATCGCGATGCTCGAGCGCCTGCTGCCCTGGTGGGGCGGCAAGCTCTTCGTGCTGGTGCTGCTGGGGTTCGCGGCCACCGACTTCATGATCACGATCACCCTCTCGGCGGCCGACGCGACGGCGCACGCGGTCGAGAACCCGTTCGCCCCCGCCTGGTTCCACGGGGCGGAGGTGCCGCTCACGCTGGGGCTGATCGCCCTGCTGGGGATCGTGTTCCTGCGCGGGTTCCGCGAGGCCATCTCGATCGCGGTCGTGCTCGTGGCCGTGTTCCTCCTGCTCAACGCGATCGTGATCGCCGTGGCGATCGGGCACGTGGCCGAGAACCCCGTCGTCATCGGCGACTGGTGGTCGGCGCTCACGACCCAGCACGGGAATCCGCTGGTCATGGTCGGCATCGCGCTCATCGTGTTCCCCAAGCTCGCGCTCGGGCTCTCCGGCTTCGAGACCGGGGTCGCTGTCATGCCGCAGATCCGCGGCGACGCGGGCGACACCGAGGACGCCCCCGTCGGCCGCATCCGCGGGGCGAAGCGGCTGCTCATCACCGCCGCCGTCACGATGTCGGCGTTCCTCATCACCTCGAGCTTCGTCACCACGCTGCTCATCCCGCAGGCGCAGTTCCAGCCGGGCGGCGAGGCCAACGGCCGCGCGCTGGCCTACCTCGCGCACGAGTACCTCGGCGAGGGCTTCGGCACGGTGTACGACATCGCGACGATCTGCATCCTCTGGTTCGCGGGCGCCTCCGCGCTGGCCGGCCTGCTCAACATCGTCCCGCGCTACCTGCCCCGCTACGGCATGGCTCCGCAGTGGGCCGGCGCCGTGCGTCCGCTCGTGCTGGTCTTCACCGTCGTGGCCTTCGTCATCACGATCCTCTTCCGCGCCGACGTCGACGCGCAGGGCGGGGCCTACGCGACCGGCGTGCTGGTGCTGATCACCTCCGCGTCCGTCGCCGTGTTCCTCTCGGCGAAGCGCAGGAAGCAGCGCAAGCGCGCCGTGGGCTTCGCGGTCATCGCGCTGGTCTTCGTCTACACGACGGTCGTGAACGTGGTCGAGCGGCCCGACGGCGTGCGGATCGCGGCGGTCTTCATCGTCGGCATCCTCGCGGTCTCGCTCGTCTCGCGCGTGCACCGCTCGTTCCAGCTGCGCGCCACCTCCGTGGTGTTCGACGCCGCCGCGATCGACTTCCTCACCACGGACGCCGACGACTACGGCGTGATCCGCATCCTCGCGAACGAGCCCGACGACGGCTCCGAGGCGGAGTACCGGGACAAGCTGGCGGAGGAGCAGCGCGACAGCAACCTGCCGATGCGCGGGCCGGTGCTCTTCCTCGAGGTGCACACCACCGACTCCTCCGACTTCGAGGAGGACCTGGTCGTGCAGGGCCGCGTCTGCCACGGCTTCCGCGTGCTCACGGTGACCAGCGGCAACATCCCGAACACCATCGCCACGGTGCTGCTCGAGATCCGCGACCTCACCGGCGTGATCCCGGACGTCTACTTCGAGTGGACCGAGGGCGGCCCCATCTCGAACATGTTCCGCTTCCTCATCACCGGCACCGGCGAGGTCGCCCCCGTCACCCGCGAGGTCCTCCGCCGCGCGGAGTCCCGCCGGGACCGCCGGCCGGGCGTGCACGTGGGCTGACGCCTGCTGCGCGGCGGGGGAGTGGCGGCGCGGAGGTGCCGCTCCTGCTGCGGGATGGCGCCGAGACGCCGCTCCGTCATCGAGACACCGCTGCAGGAGCGGTGCGTCGGCGGAGGAGGCGGTGTCCCGGCGCGCGGCGGCCCCGTAGCGTGGGCGGCGGGCGCCCGTCGGGGCGCCGACACCGACGAACGGACGACGATGACCCTCGAGGACCAGCGCGCGCACATCCTGACCGGCGCCGTGTACGACGACATGACCCCCGAGCTCGTCGCCGCGCGCGAGCGGGCGGTCCTCGCCTCGAACGCGTACAACGCGAGCTTCGGGCGTCCCCCGGTCGAGCGGGAGGCTCTGCTCCGCGAGCTCGTCGCCTCGGTGGGCGCGGACGCGCACCTCGAGCCGACGTTCCGGTGCGAGTTCGGGTTCAACATCACGATCGGCGACCGCTTCTACGCGAACTTCGACTGCATCCTGCTCGACGGCGCCCCCATCACGATCGGCGACGACGTGCTGTTCGGCCCGCGCGTCTCGATCTACACGTCGAACCACGCCCTCGACCCGGCCGAGCGCGCCGCCGGCGCCTGCACCGCGAAGCCGGTCGTCGTCGGCGACGGCGTCTGGATCGGCGGCGGCGTCACGATCAACCAGGGCGTCACCATCGGCGACGGGGCCGTGATCGGCTCGGGCAGCGTCGTCACCCGCGACGTTCCTCCGCTCACCATCGCGGCCGGCGTCCCCGCCCGCGTCCTCCGCTCGATCACCCCCGACGACCGGACCGGCTACCGCCCGGCCCACTGACGGCGGCCCACGCCGGCCCCGAGACGCCGGCTCCGAGACGCCTCGGAACGGCTCCCGGCCTCGCGGCGATCCGCCCTCAGGACTTCACGGTCGACAGGGGCTCGGTGATGCTCTCGAGGCTGCGGCGCTCGGCGTCGACGCCGAAGATCAGGGCGATCACGCCGCCGAGGATCATCACGGCGGCGCCGACGAAGTACCCGATCGTCAGCGGACCGCGGTCGCTGCCGTCGCCGATCAGGGCGCCGTAGAGGGCGGGGGCGACCGCTCCGGCGATCTGGCCGAGGGTGAAGAAGTACGAGATCGCCTGGCTGCGCAGCTCGAGCGGGAAGATCTCGCTCACGGTGAGGTAGGCGCTCGAGGCTCCCGCGGAGGCGAAGAAGAACGACACGCACCAGAGGATCGTCTGCGTCGTCGCGGTCAGGACGTCCATGCTGAAGAGGACCGCCGAGACGGCCAGGACCGCTCCCGAGACGCCGTAGGTGAGGAAGATCATCTTCCGCCGGCCCCACACGTCGAACAGGTGGCCGAGCACCAGCGGCCCGACGAGGTTGCCGATCGCGAACGGGAAGAAGAAGTACGAGATCGCGCTCTGCTCGACTCCGTAGAAGTTCTCGAGCACCAGCGCGTAGGTGAAGAAGATCGCGTTGTAGAGGAACGACTGGGTGATCATCATCGTCGCGCCCACCAGCGTCCGCTTCGGGTACTGCCGCAGCAGCACCCTGGCGATGGTGCGGAACGGGATGCTCTCCGTCGCCTTCACGGTGATCGCCTTCGCGTCGTCGACCGGCTCGAGCACGCCGCCCTCCGCCTCCACTCGGCGCTCGATCTCGTCGACGGTGCGCTCCGCCTCCTCCTCGCGGCCGTGCGTCATCAGCCAGCGGGGGCTCTCGGGGATGTGGCGGCGGAGGTAGATGATCGCCAGGCCGAGGATCGGGCCGAGGAAGAAGCCGAGGCGCCAGCCGACGTTCTCGGCGAAGAGCGCGTCGTTCAGGAAGAACAGGTTGGCCGCGGAGCCCAGAGCCGCGCCGCCCCAGTAGGTGCCGTTGATCGCGATGTCGACGCGGCCGCGGTACTTGGAGGGGATGAGCTCGTCGATCGCGGAGTTGATCGCCGCGTACTCGCCGCCGATCCCCATGCCCGCGAAGAAGCGGAACACGGCGAGGAAGACGTAGTTCGGCGCGAGTCCCGCCAGGCCGCTGGCGACCAGGTAGATGACGAGCGTCAGGATGAACAGCTTGCGCCGCCCGAGCTTGTCGCTCAGTCGCCCGAAGATCAGGGCGCCCGCGATCTGCCCGCACAGGTAGATCGTGCCGAGCAGGCCGACCTCGAAGGCCGAGAGCCCGAACTCCTTCGCGAAGCCGGCGGAGGCGACGATCTGGATCTCGAGTCCGTCCAGCACCCACGAGAAGCCGAGGCCGACGACGATCGACCAGTGGAAGCGGGTCCAGGGGAGCCTGTCGATGCGGGCGGGCACGAGGCTCCGGACCGGGCCGCGCGGACTGGTGGATGTCGACATGGCGAGCGCCTTCCTGTCGCCCCGGCGTCGTTGCGGAGGAACGCTGTCCCGAGCGCGGCGAGACGACACTAGACCCGCGGGCGGCTCCATATCGCCGGGCTATTCACCCCTTGTCACGGACCGCCGAGCGGGTGTATCCCGGGCATCGGTGCCCACCCGGAGGCGGAGCGAGGCGCGGAGCTCATCGGCCCGGATCCGGAGCGAGGCGCGGTGGACGCGAGCCCGGATCCGTCCCGCGGGGCCTGACACCGCCCGCCTCCTCGGCCTAGCGTGGAGGCATGATCGACGCGACGCCCGCGGGCACCCCCACCTACGTCCTCAGCGAGGGGCCCGTCTGGGATCCGGACACCGCCCGCCTCACCTGGGTCGACATCGAGGCCGGCGCGGTCCTGTCCGCCCCCGTCACCGCGGAGGGGATCGGAGCGATCTCGCGCACCGACGTCGGAGAGCAGGTCGGCGCCGCGCTGCCCCTGGGCGACGGGCGGACGCTCGTCGCGCTGACCCGGCGGCTCGCGATCCTGGAGGTCGACGGCTCCCTCACGCGCGGCTCCGAGCTGCTGCCGGAGGGGCACCGCTTCAACGACGGCACGATCGACCCGCAGGGGCGCCTCCTGGTCGGCTCGCTGACCCTCGGCGAGTCGGCGGGCGACGACGTCCTGCTGCGCATCGAGCACGACGGATCCGTCACCGTGCTCGACGACGACCTGCGGCTCTCGAACGGACTCGGCTTCTCGCCGGACGGCTCTGTGCTGTACTCGGCCGACACCGAGTCGGGCGTGATCCACCGCCGCTCCTACGCGGACGCCGAGCACGGCCCGCGCGAGCCCTTCGTCGAGCTCGAGGAGGGCGTGTTCGCCGACGGACTGACCGTGGACGCCGACGGCCGCGTGTGGGTCGCGGTCTGGGGCGGGAGCGGCGTCCGCGTGTTCGAGGCCGACGGCAGCCCGGTCGAGGGCGCGGGCATCAGGATCGACGCCCCGCACTCCTCCAGCATCGCCTTCGCGGGCGAGGACCTGGACATCGCGGTCGTCACCTCCGCATCACGCGACCTCTCGGCGGACGAGCGGGCGCGTCATCCGCACGCCGGCGGACTGTGGATCGCGCAGCCCGGTGCCCGCGGCCGCGCCGCCACGCGCTGGGTGGAGGGCCCTCTGCCCTAGAGGCGGCCGGTCGCCCGTCAGACGGCGGGCGTCGTCGGCGGGCTCGGCTCCGACGCGGGCTGCGGCACGAGGGTCAGCCGCGAGATGCGGTAGCGGTCCGTCTCGGCCACGCGGAGCAGGTGGTCGCCGACGAGCACGGAGTCGCCCACGACGGCCACACGGCCGATCCGGTCGAGGACGAACCCGCCGACCGTCTCGTACGGACCCTCGGGCAGCTCGATGCCCAGCTGCTCCGCCAGGTCCTCGAGGATCATCCCGCCGTCGACGTCGTGCAGCTGCTCGGCCGCCTTCGCGTCGACCGCCTGGCGGGCGCCGTCGTACTCGTCGTAGATCTCGCCGACGAGCTCCTCGAGCAGGTCCTCCAGCGTGATGATGCCGTCGGTTCCCCCGTACTCGTCGATGACGACGGCGATCTGGTGGCCGTCGTGGCGCATGGTGCGCAGGGCCGCGAGCACCTTCGTCGTGCCGGGGACCGCGAGGATCGGGCGGGTGATGTCGGCGACGCTGCTCGCGGTGCCGGCGCGGCCCGCCTCCGGGAACGCGGACATCAGGTCGCGAACGTGGACGAAGCCGAGGACGTCGTCGAAGTCGTCGCCGACCACCGGGTAGCGCGAGTGCGGCTGGTCGAGGACCGCCGCGTAGCCCTCGGCCACGCTGAGCGCGCCGCGGAGGAAGTCGACGTCCGGGCGCGGGCGCATCACCTCGGCGACGCGGCGGTCGTCCGCGCGGAAGATGTCGGTGAGCAGCCGGCGGCTGTCCTCGTGGATCTCGGTGTTGCTGGAGATCATGTCGCGCACCTCGTCGGCCGAGACGCTCTCGCCCTTCTCGCGCGGGTCGGCGCCGAGGAGGCGGACGACGGCGTCGGTCGAGACGGACAGCAGCCAGATCACGGGGCGCATCAGGCGCGCGAGGGCGTTGAGCGGGGGCGCGAGGGCCTTGGTGAACGCGACGGACTTCTGCATCGCCAGGCGCTTGGGGACCAGCTCGCCCAGCACCAGGGAGAGGTACGCGATGACGAGGGTCATCAGGATCAGGGCGACGGTCGAGGCGGCGGAGGCCGAGAGGCCGAGCGACTGCAGCGGCGGTACGAGGTCGGGCGCGATGGTCGAGGCGCCGTACGCCGAGGAGAAGAAGCCGGCGAGCGTGACGCCGATCTGGACCGCGGAGAGGAACGTGTTGGGGTTGCGGACGAGCTCGGCGATGCGCCGGCCGCGCTCGCTGCCGGCCTCGATCGCGCGGACCTGGCTCTCGCGGAGGCTGACGATGGCCATCTCGGTGCCCGCGAAGACGCCTCCGAGGAGGACGAACAGCACGACGAGGCCGATGTTGAGGAGGGTGTCGAGATCCACGCCGACCAGAGTAGGGATGCCGGCCGTGAGAACGCCTCGTGGACTCTCAGGGAGCGGGGGCGGGCGGAACGACGCCCCGCCCGCCCGCTCAGGACGCGTCGGCCGGGCGCACGCCGATCGTGAGGATCAGGTTCGCGTAGATGCGGCGGTCGCCCGAGGCGATGGTGAGCGCGACGTCGGGGGTGCGCGCCTCGGCGTAGAAGGCGTGCCGCTCGAGCGAGGTGAAGGGGACGCCGTCGAGGGACCGGCGGAAGGCGTCCTGCGCGGGGACGTCGATCCCGGGCGCGGGGGTCATGACCGTCGCCTCCTCGACGACGATCGCCGAGAGCAGGGCGTCGAGGATCTCGTCGACGGTCAGCATGTCGGGCCGGAGGTTCAGGTGCACCAGGGCGGAGTTCGGTCCGAGCGTGGTGCCGACGGGGTAGTTGCCGTCGGCGATGAGGACGCGGGAGCCGTGGCCCGCGCGGGCGAGCGCGTGCAGGATCTCGGGGTGGAGGAGGGTCGTGGTCAGCAAGAGGAGCTCCTAGAGGTCGTGGAGGTGGGCGACGGACGAGCCGGCGAGCAGGCGGCCGGGAAGCCTCCGCTCCTGGGGGCCGGGCTGCTCCGCCCCGGAGTCGAGGCGGAGGCGGACGAGGGCGGCGGCCTCGGCGGCGATCGCCTCCGTCGGCTGGGCGATCGTGGTCAGGTGCGGGCGGACCACGCGGGCCAGCTCGACGTTGTCGAAGCCGACGACGGAGAGGTCCGTCGGCACGCGCAGCCCGGAGTCGCCGAGGGCGATCAGGGCGCCGACCGTCAGCTCGCGGTTGCTCGCGAACAGGGCGGTCGGCCGGGGGCTCAGGGCGAGGATCCGCTCGACGGCGGCGACCCCGCTCTCGACCGTCAGCGGGCCGCGCACCACGGCGTCGGCGGCGGGGTGCACGCCGCGCTCGGCCAGGGCGGCGAGGAAGCCGGCGGTCCGCTCCCGGGTGGAGGACACTCCGTCCTCCCCGCCGAGCACCGCGATCGAGCGGTGGCCGTGGTCGAGGAGGTGGCGGGCGGCGGAGGCGCCGGCGCCCGCGTTGTCGAGCGCGACGCGATCGGTGACCAGTGCGTCGTCGATCCAGTCGACGGCCACCACGGGGGTGCCCTGCTCGGAGGCGCGGCGCAGCGCGTCGACGTCGCTCGCGGACGGCACCGCCACGATCCCGTCGACCATCTTCTCGAGCAGCAGGTCGACGGCGGCTCCCGGCTCGGGGCGGCTCACGCCGACCAGCACGCCGATGCCCTCTCCGCGCAGGGCCCGCTCGAGGCCCGCGATGATCGAGAGGTGGAACTCGTTGTCGAGGGCGGGCAGCAGCACTCCGACCGTGCGGGAGCGCCGCGAGCGCAGGCCTCGAGCGAAGCCGTTGACGCGGAAGCCGACCTCGGCGGCCGCCGCCTCGATCGCCGCCCGGTTCTCGGGGCGCACGGGGAGCCCGTTGTAGTGCTTCGAGATGGTCGAGAGCGAGAGGCCGGTCAGCCGCTGCAGGTCCTTGTAGGTGGCCACGTCACAGGGTGGCGCGGGGCGAGCCGTAGCCGCTCCAGCCCGGGATCGTGCCGTCGGCGTCCCACAGGTCGAGCCAGCCGGTGCTGCCGGGCCAGAGGAAGACCTGGCCCTTGATCAGCCGGTTGTTGCGCTCGGCGCCGCGCAGCGCCTCCTGCTCCTCGGCCGTGAGCACCAGGGAGGCGGCGGCCAGGTTCGCCTCGATCTGCTCCGGCTTCACCGCGAACGGGATCGGGATCTGGCCGCGGTTCACCGCCCAGGCGAGGCACACGACGGCCGGATGCACGCCCCGCTCCTCGGCGATCGCCCGCACCGCGGGGTGCTCGATGTCGACGATGTCGCCCTCCACCCGGTCGCGCTCCGGCCGCGACGGCGAGCCCAGCGGCGAGTAGCCGATCGGCTGGATGCGGTGGTCGAGGCAGAAGCGGAACAGCTCCGGCTGCTGGAAGCAGGGGTGCAGCTCCATCTCGTTCAGCTGCGGGGCGATGCGGACGTCGGCGAGGATCCGCTCGAGCTTGGGGATGGTGACGTTGGAGGTGCCGAGGTGCCGGACGAGGCCCCGGTCGACCAGGCTCTCGAGCGCTCGCCAGGTCTCGAGGAACGCCTCGTGGACGTACGGGCGGGCGTGCGGATCGCGTGCGTCGGTCTCGGCGTGCGGCGGGTGGTGATTGGGGAAGGGCCAGTGCACGAAGACGGCGTCGAGCACGTCGAGGCCGAGATCGGCGAGCGAGCGCTCGACGGAGGCGACGGCCGCCGCGGGCTCGTGCGCGTCGTTCCAGATCTTCGACATGACGAAGAGCTCGTCGCGGTCGACTCCGGAGTCGGCGATCGCCCGGCCGACGCGCGGCTCGTTGCCGTAGACGGTGGCGCAGTCGAGGAGGCGGAAGCCGGCGCGGAGGGAGTGCTCGACCGCGAGGCCGACGGTCTCGGCGTCGTAGCGGTCGGAGCCGAACGTGCCGGCGCCGATGGCGGGGATGCGGCTGCCGCTCGCGAGGACGCGGTGGCTCGGCGGAGTGGGGGCCATGCGGATCCTCCTGGTGCGGCGGCGGGGTCGAAACGTTGCGCTCCACGGTAGGCGGCGGAGGGTGGCGGCGTCAACGATGCTGTGGACCGATGTGCGTAACGTTTCGTGCGGTGGGTGCTTTCGTCCTCCGTCCCTGCCCCGCCTCCCTCGAGAGTCCAGTAGTCGTCGCACTCGAGATCGACTGCGACGACTACTGGACTCTCGAGCCGCGCGCTCGGCTCGCTCGCGCGAGAACTCAGGAGTCGTCGCACTCGACGTCGACTGCGACGACTCCTGGACTGTCGAGCGGTGCGGCTGACACGTGCGAGCTGTGCGCCGGCCCTCCGTGCGGGCACGCTCCCTCGAGAGTCCAGGAGCCGTCGCACTCGAGGTCGACTGCGACGACTCCTGGACTGTCGAGAAGAGCCCCGCCCCTCCGCTCAGACCAGCCGGCGCGACTCCTCCGTGACCACGCGGAACCAGCGCGCGCCGTAGCCGTTGAGGGGCACCGACACGGCGCCGTCCTCGTCGAGCGGGAGCGACTCGCCGCCGAGGGAGTCGACCAGCCGCGCCCCGGCGGGGGTGTCGGGAAGCGTCAGGTGCGCCGTGCGCGGGTTCGACGCCAGGTTGTGCACCGCGACGGTCGTGCCGGTCGACGCGGACATCCGGTGCGCGAGCACGCTCGGCTCGTCGCAGGGGAGGTGCGTGTACTCGCCCCACCCGATCTCCGGCGACCGCCGGTACAGCCAGGCGAGGCCCTTCACGTGGGCCAGGATCGAGTCCGGATCCTGGAGCTGCGCGGCCGCGTTCACGTGCTCGGGTCCGAAGCCGCCGCCGGGAGGGGCGGCGATCAGGTCGGAGGCGTCGGCGCGCGAGAACCCGCCGTTGGCAGCGCTGCTCCACTGCATCGGGGTCCGCACGGCGCTGCGGCCCGGGATGTCGGCGTTCTCGCCCATCCCGATCTCCTCGCCGTAGTACAGCACCGGGGTCCCGGGCAGCGAGAAGACCAGGCTGTGGACCAGGCGGACGCGGCGCGGGTCGCCGTCGACCATCGGCGGGAGGCGGCGGACGATGCCGCGCCCGTGGATCCGCTGCGACTGCTCCGGAGCGAACGCCGCGAAGACCTCGTCGCGCTCGTCGTCGCTCAGCTGGTCGAGGGTGAGCTCGTCGTGGTTGCGCGCGAAGTTCGCCCACTGACTGCCGACGGAGATCTCGGGGCGGCTCGCGAGCGCCTCGACGAGCGGCGCCGCCTCCTCGCGGGCCAGCGCGAGGTAGAGGCGCTGGTTGCCGATGAAGTCGAACTGCATCGACAGCTCGTCCGCGTCCTCGCCGCCGAAGAAGCCGAGCTGCTCCTCGCGGGTCACGTTGACCTCGCCCAGCAGCATCGCCTCGCCGGAGCGCCGCGAGACGAAGCGGCGCAGCAGGCGCAGCCACTCGTGCTCGTCGCGTTCGCCGGGCTCGATCAGGTAGGGCACCGCGTCGACCCGGAAGCCGTCGACGCCCAGCTGCAGCCAGAACCCGATGAGCTTCGCGATCTCGTCGCGCACGGCCGGGTTCTCGGTGTTGAGGTCGGGCTGGTGCCGGTAGAAGTGGTGCAGGTAGTACTGGCCCGCCTCCTCGTCGCGGAACCAGACGCCGTCCTCCGCGTCCGGGAACACGTTCGCGGGCTGATCGGCGGGCGGCTCGTCGCGCCAGACGTAGTAGTCGCGGTACGGGCTGTCGGGGGAGGAGCGGGCGGCCTGGAACCAGGGGTGCTGGTCCGAGGTGTGGTTGACGACGAGGTCGACGATCACGCGCATCCCGCGGTCGTGGGCGGTCCGGATCACCTCGACGACGTCGCCGTGGTGCCCGAAGCGCTCGTCCACTCCGTAGAAGTCGCTGATGTCGTAGCCGTTGTCGCGGCCGGGGGACCGGTAGAACGGCGCGAGCCAGAGGCAGCTGACGCCGAGCTCGGCCAGGTAGTCGATCCGGTGGACGAGGCCCTCGAGGTCGCCGACGCCGTCGTCGTCCCAGTCCATGAACGTCTTCACGTCGAGGTTGTAGAAGACGGCGGTGCGCCACCACAGGTCGCTCGTGTCGGTGACCCTCAACGGCTACGGCGCGCGCTGGTTCCGCGTGGTCACGGAGGAGTCGCGCCGGCTGGTCTGAG
>NZ_PSVQ01000056.1:0-16056 GCF_002932395.1 Rathayibacter sp. AY1D9 | reverse complement strand
CGACGACGTCGACGGCAGGAGGAGCCCCCGCCCTCGACGCCGCCGCGATCATGGCCCGCTGCGACGAGCTCGCCGCGGTCTCCTCCAGCCGCGACGGCATCGAGCGGGTCTACCTCTCGCCCGAGCACGCCCGGGTGAACGCGATGGCCGCGCGCTGGATGACCGAGGCGGGCATGCGCACCTGGCAGGACGCGGCCGGCAACCAGTGCGGCCGCTACGAGGGCGCGACTCCGGGACTCCCGGCGCTCCTGCTCGGCTCGCACCTCGACACGGTGCCCGACGCGGGCCGCTACGACGGGATCCTCGGCGTGATGCTCGCGATCGCCGTGGTGTCGCGCCTGCACGGGGCGGGCCGGCGCCTGCCGTTCGCCGTCGAGGTCGTCGCGTTCGGCGACGAGGAGGGCACCCGCTTCGGCACAGCGCTCCTCGGCTCCCGCGCCCTCGCCGGCACCTGGGACGAGCACTGGTGGGATCTCGAGGACGCCGACGGGACGACGCTCGTCGAGGCGTTCCACGAGTTCGGGCTGGACCCCTCGCGCATCCGCACCGCCGCGCGCGACGCGCAGGACGTTCTCGCCTACCTCGAGGCGCACATCGAGCAGGGCCCCTACCTGGAGGAGGCTGACCGCGCCCTCGCCGTGGTCTCCTCGATAGCGGGCGCCCGCCGCTTCGCACTCACCCTCACCGGCAAGGCCGGGCACGCGGGCGGAGTTCCGCTCGACCGCCGCCGCGACGCGCTCACCGGGGCGGCCGAGGCCGTGCTCGCGGTGGAGCGCATCGCGCGGGAGCAGGGCGTGATCGCCACGGTCGGCCGGCTCGAGACCTTCCCGGGCGCGGTCAACGTCATCCCCGGCCGGGTCGAGTTCAGCCTCGACCTCCGCGCCGAGACCGACGCCCAGCGCGACACGGCGTGGGACGCCATCGAGCACGCGATGTCGGAGTCGGCGTCGCGCCGCCGTCTCGCGCTGACGGTGGAGGAGACCCATTCGGCCCCCGCGGTCGTCGCCTCCTCTCGGCTGCAGGACGTCGTGCGCGCGGGCATCCGCGCGACCGGGGACGCGGAGCCGATGGTGCTGTTCTCCAAGGCCGGCCACGACGCGATGGCGGTCGCCGACCTCGCCGAGTACGCGATGCTCTTCCTCCGCTGCGAGGGCGGCGTCAGCCACCACCCGGACGAGAACGTGACCGAGGCCGACGTCGCGACCGCGCTCGACGCGTTCGAGGCGGCCGTGCTGGCGCTCGCCGACGGGACGCAGACCGCGTGACCCCCGCCCCGGCCCCCTCGACGAGCATCGGTCACCGCATCGATGCCGGCTACGCCGCGCTGTCGCGGCAGGAGCAGCGAGCGGCCGACTTCATCCTCGACCACCTCGGCGACCTGGCCGTCTACACGGCGACCGAGCTCGCCCAGCACAGCGGAGTGTCCAAGGCCACGGTCTCGCGGCTGTTCCGCCGCCTGGGGTTCTCGAACTCGCAGGAGGTGCGCGAGCACGCCCGGGCGCTGCGGTCCTCCGGTGTGCCGGTCGGTCCCGCGCAGGGACAGGGGGATCCGCTCGCCGCGCACCTCGAGAGCGAGCGGGCGAACCTGGCCCGGCTGGCCGCCGCGTTCGGCGACGGGCGGCTGGAGGAGGCGGTGCGGCTGATCGCGGGAGCGCGCGAGGTCGTCGTGATCGGACTGCGCAACAGCTACCCGGTGGCGCTGCACCTGCGCCAGCAGCTCGCGCAGGCGCGCGGACGCGTCCGGATCGCCCCGCAGCCCGGCCAGTCGCTCGGTGAGGAGCTCGAGGGGCTCGGAGCCGAGGACGTCGTGGTGCTGGTCGGCTTCCGCCGCCGCCCCGCCTCCTTCGCCGCCCTGATCGGGACGCTCGCCGCGCGCGAGGTGCCCGTGGTGCTCCTCGCGGATCCGCCCGCCCGGCGCTACGCGGAGCACGCGGCGGTCTGGCTGGAGTGCCCGGTCGACAGCGGCACGGCGCTGGACAGCTACGCGGCGGCGATGAGCGCGGTCGCGCTCGTGGCCTCCGGAGTGCTCGGGGCGTCGCCGAGGGAGTCGCGCGAGCGGATCGCCGGGATCAGCACGGCCTACGCGGAGCTCGCCGAGCTGGAGGACCGGCCGTGAGCGAGGCGGCGGAGCTGATCCGTGCGCACGCCAAGGACCCCGTCGGGCAGGCCGACCCGACTCCGTCCCTCGGCCGTGCCGAGCTCATCACCCCCACCTGCGGCGACCGGATCGAGCTGCGCGTCGACGGCGGCGTCGAGCAGGTGCGCCTCGCCTGGAGCGGGCGGGGGTGCGAGGTCTCACGGGGATCCGCGTCGCTGCTCGTGGACGGTCTCGACGGGCTGCCGGCGCCGGCGGTACGGGAGCGGATCGACGCGTTCCTCGCGGCGATGGCGCACCGGGAGGGTGCTCTCGCCGGCGAGGAGCAGGCGCTGCTCGCGGTGGCGGGCAATCCCGTCCGCTCCGTCTGCGCGACCCTGGCCTGGCGGGCGCTGGCCGCCGCCCTCGACGACGCGGGCCTGGCGTGAACCGCTCAGTCCGGCCCGTCGCGGTCGGCTCCCGACCACAGATCGCCGCACTCCACCCCCCGCGCGCCCCTCGCGCGGAGCAGGTCGCGCGCGCCGGAGTCGCCGTGCACGCCCTCGAGGAGCTCCGGCCAGTGGTCCCGTCCCAGCAGCACCGGATGACCGGGCCGACCGCGGAAGACCGCGCGGGCGAGCACGTCCGGCGCGACCGGCGCCTCCGCGAGCAGCCGGGCCCCCACGCTCGGCGGCTCCTCGGGCAGGTCGACCAGGGCGACCAGCGCGGCGACGCCCTCGGCCGCGGCGAGACCCGCGCGGAGCGACGCCGAGAGGCCGGTCTCCCACTCCGCCGCGACGACCACGTCCGCGGACGGCGGCACCAGGAGGCGCGCCCGTCCGGCCTCCGCGCCCAGGACCACGAGCACCCGCTCGCAGCCCACCGCGCGGAGCCTCTCGACGGCTCGCTTCACCCAGGGAACTCCCGCCGCGTCGCACCGCAGCGCCTTCGGGCCGCCCGCCCGGCGTCCCGCACCCGCCGCGAGCACCAGCCCGACGAGGTCCCGACTCCCGACCAGATCCATCCGACCATCGTGCCGCAGGCCGAGCCCCTGCTCCGCCGGACGAAGGAGACCGCATGACCGACACCCGATCCGAGACCGCCCGCGACGTGCTGCTCGCGTGCCTCGCCGTCCCCCGCTGGGCCGACGAGGTCGCCTCCGGCGCGCCCTACCCGTCGGCCGACGCGCTCGCCGACGCGGCCGAGCGGGCCGCGCGCACGCTCACCGAGGAGGAGGTGGAGGCGGCGCTGGCCGACCACCCCCGGATCGGCGAGCGGCACGCGGGCGCGGGGCGCTCCTCCGCGTTCTCGGCCGCGGAGCAGGCGGCGAGCCGCACGGGCGACGAGGAGCTGACCCGGCGGCTGCTGGCCGGCAACCGCGCCTACGAGGAGCGGTTCGGGCGCATGTTCCTCCTCCGTGCGGCCGGCCGCGACCGGGCCGAGGTCGTCGCGGAGCTGGAGCGGAGACTCGGGCTCGACGACGAGACGGAGGCCCGCATCGTCGCGGAGCAGCTGCGGGAGATCACGGTGCTGCGGGTCCGCGGCCTCGACGACGGGCGCCTCGTCCGGGCGGAGGCCGCACGATGAGCGGGCACGCCAGCCGCGTCACCACCCACGTGCTCGACGCCGTCCGCGGCCGCCCCGCGCGCGGGGTCCCGGTGGCTCTCGACGCCCGTGTCGGCTCCGGCTGGGAGCGCCTCGCCGAGGCCCGCACCGACGACGACGGCCGCGTGGCGGCCTTCGGGCCGGAGCGCCTGGCCGCCGGGGTGCACCGGGTCGTCTTCGACACCGGCGCCTGGTTCGCCGCCTCGGGCACCGAGTCGTTCTACCCCGAGGTCGTCGTCGCCTTCCGCCTCGACGACGAGGAGGCGCACTTCCACATCCCGCTCCTGCTCAGCCCCTTCGCCTACTCGACCTACCGGGGCAGCTGATGCAGCTGCAGGACGTCCTCGACGCGCCGCAGCTGCGGCTGCGCGTGCTGGTCGCCGGCGACGGAGCGCTCGCCCGGCCGGTCGACGGCATCTTCACGACCGATCTCCTCGACCCGCGCCGCTACATCTCGCGCGACCAGCTGGTGCTGACCGGTCTGGTCTGGCGTCGGGACGCCCAGGACAGCGCGGCCTTCGTCGCCGCGGTCGCGGACTCGGGTGCCAGCGCTCTGCTCGCCGGCGAGGGGCTGCTGGGCTTCGTGCCGGACGACCTCGTCGTCGCCTGCCGCGAGCACGACGTCCCGCTGATCGCCGTGCCGGCCGATGTGTCGTTCGGCGCGATCACGGCGCACCTGTCGAACGCCTTCGCCGGCGACCGCGTGGCCCGGCTGACGGCCGCCCTCGCCCGCCAGCGGGAGCTGCTGACCGAGGTCTACCGGGGGCAGCAGCTCGACGAGCTCGTCACGCGCACCTCGCGCGAGCTCGGACTCCCCGTGTCGGTGCTGACCGCGACCGGCCGGACCGCGGCCTCCGCCTCGCCCCTGGGGCTGGGGGAGATCGAGCGGGTCGTGCACGCGGCGCTCACGGCCCGGCGCAGCCCGGTCGTGGTCGCGGACGCCCGCGGCGGCGCCCTGTCGGTCCTCACCGTCGCCGGTGCGGGCGAGCACCGCGCCACCTCCTGGCTGGTCGTCGTCGGGGGCGACTGGAACGACTGGCCCGCCGCAGTGCTGGACGCCGTGACCGAGCTCGCCGGAGTCGTGGGGGTCTACCGGCTGCAGCGGGAGGCGGCGCTCTCGGCCGACTCCGCTCTCGCCGACCGCCTGCTCGAGGTCGTGGAGGAGGACAGCGAGCAGCCCGAGGCCGCGGTGTACCTGCGGCAGCTCGGACTCGGCGGCGCCGGGCGGTGCGCCGTGGTCGCCGCCGAGTTCGAGGGCGACGCGCCCCCGGACCTGGCGCGCCGTGTCCTGGTCGACGCCGCCGCGCACCTGGGCCGCGCCGTGGTCGGACGCGACGCCCAGGGCTGCGCGGTGGCGGTGCTGCCCACCGAGGCGACCGATGCGATCCCCACCGGCGCGGATCCGCTCGCCGTCGTCACCTCGGCGCTGCGACGAGCGGGAGCCGCGTGGCCGGGCGCCGTGCTGCGCGTCGGGACGAGCGCCGCGACTCCGCTGCCCGCGCTCGGCGGCGCCCTCCGCTCGGCACGCTACGGGATGCTGCTGCCGGGCTCGCCGGGCGACGACGCTCCCGTGCGGGTCAGCGACTCCGGAGAGGTCACCTCCGCCGTGCAGCTGCTGAGCGCCGTCCCCGACCACCTGCGCTCGGTGTTCGTCGAGCTGGTGCTCGGGCGGCTCGTCGAGCACGACGCGCGCTACGGCTCGCAGCTGGTCGCCACGCTCGCGGCGTTCCTCGACTGCGGCGGCTCATGGGTGCGCACGGCGGAGCAGACGCACCTGCACCTGAACACGGTGCGGTACCGCATCGCGCGGGTGGAGGAGCTGACGCAGCGCGACCTGTCGGACACCGCGGACCGCGCCGACCTGTTCCTGGCGCTGCGCCTGCGCTGACGGCCGGGTGCGCGCGGTCCGCACCGCGCTTCCCGGGCCGGCCCCGTCACTCCGGAGCCACGATCCGCCTGCCCCGGACGTGCACCGCGGCGATCGCCGGCTCGCGCAGGGTCATCAGCAGGGCGAAGAGCAGCTGGGCCGTCGCCTCCTCCTCGTCGTCCGCGCGGATCCCGTGGGCGAGGACGTCGGCGAGCGGCTCCCACCGGTCGGGCTCGATGCGGAGGAAGTCCGCGTCCTTCCCGGGGTCGAGGCTGCCGAACCGCTCCTCCTGGTCGAGCGCCCGCGCGCCGGCGAGCGTCGCCGTGAACAGGAGCTCGGCCGGATGCAGGGCGACGGCCGCGTCGCCGGGCTCCGAGAGGTGCACCTTGAAGGCGTCGTTCGCCACTCGCGCCAGCAGCCACTCGTCGCCCGCGCCCACGTCCGAACCGAGGGCGACGGTGACCCCCGAGGCGACGGTCCGGCGCCAGGGCATGGTGCCGGAGCCGAGGAACTGCTGCGAGGTCGGGCAGTGGGCGATCGAGGTGCCGGTCTCCTCCATCCGGTGCAGCTCCGCGTCCTGGCAGTGCACGGCGTGAGCGAGGATCGTGCGCGGCCCGAGGAGGGAGGAGCCGCCGCGCGCGGAGCCGGGCAGGAAGAGCCCGTCGTAGGTGTCGAGGTAGCTGCGGGTGCCGTACGAGCCGAGCACGGCGGCGATCTCGCCGTCGCCGGGCCGGTCGTTCTCGTTGAGGTGGCTGTGCACGTAGACGCCGCGTCCGCGGACGTCGTCGTAGAGGTCGCCGAGCGCTCCGAGGGTCCGGGGAGTGACGGACAGCGAGAACCGCGGGACGAGCGCGACCTGCAGGAGCGGGTCCCTCCCGTGCCAGCGGTCGATCTCCTCCGACGCGAGCGTCAGCGCCTCCTCCTCCGAGGTGATCAGGGGCGCCGCCGAGGCCGGGCCCGTGGTCTGGATCCCGCGCCCCGACACGATCCGCAGCCCCGCCTCGCGGGTGCGCTCGAAGAGGGCGTCCTGCGCGGCCGGGAACGCGGAGCCGAAGACCATCGCGGCGGTCGTGCCCGCGGCCACCCGTCGCCGGGTGAAGGCTCGCGCGACGACGTCGGCGAACTCCGGGTCGGCGAGCCGCGCCTCCGCCGGGAACACGGTCCGGTCGAGCCACTCGAGCAGCTGGCCGCCGCCGAAGCCGTCGGTCGAGAACGTCTGGGGGAAGTGCACGTGCGCGTCGACGAAGCCGGGCAGCAGGATCGACGCGGCGTCGCCGGAGACCGGCAGGAGCGCGAAGCGGTCCGGCAGCTCGCGGTACGGACCGACCCAGGCGATCGTGCCGTCCTCGTCCACGGCGAGAGCGCCGTCCGGGATCGACACCAGCGACTCCCGCGCGGTCGTGAGCGTCGCACCCCCGGCGACGTGCAGCACGTGCCCCCGGTGGACGCCCCCGGCGCCGGTCACACCAGGCCCGTGTAGGCGGTCCAGGCGGATCCCGCGGGCGGCGCGTCGTCGCGGGTGACGCTCGCCTGGATCAGCCCGTAGGGGCGGTCGGCGGCGTGGAAGACCTCGTTGTCGTTCTCGACGCCGAAGGGCGAGAGGTCGTAGACGAAGTGGTGCTTGTTCGGCGCGGAGAGACGGATCTCGACGATCTGCGGGTACTCCTCCAGGACCGCCTTCCCCATCTCGAAGAGCGTCTGCTGGAGGGCGAGGGAGTGCACGGTCGCGAAGCGGCTCGTCATGAGCGCCTTGACGCCCGCGTAGACCGCCTCCCAGTCCATCGCCGCGATCTCGTCCTCGCTCAGGCCGAAGCGCCACTTCGCGACCAGCGAGGTCGCCATCACCCGGTCGTTCGTCGGCTGGAGGACCGTGTACGGGTCGGTGAGGAAGCCGTGGAACTCGCTCCCCGTGGACTTCAGGATCGTCAGGTCCTTGAAGCCGCCGGTGATCCAGATCCGCCGCTCCTCGCCCGAGCCCTCGACCGTGACCGACGCGATCCGCGTCTCCTGGCCCTTCCGGACCCAGGTGTGGTCGTGCTCGCGCCCGTCCACCAGCACGCGCTCCCAGGCGAACTCCTCGATCTCGATGCGGGCGCCGTGGACGGGCTCGTAGCCGTCGACGAAGTGGCGGGCCAGCTCGAGGCCGTAGGGCTCGATCGAGCGCAGGCCCTTCTCCTTGGCGAAGGCGTACGCCGTCTGCTTCTGCGTGTCCGTGGGCAGGACGGCCGACTGGTCGCCCTCTCGGTGCGCGGCCTCGAAGTCGCCGCGGAGGGCCGTGGAGACGTTGACGTCGTGGATCTCGTGCCGCGGGGTCTCGCGGTAGATCCGCACGACGCGGTTCTCGGCCTTCCCGTACTGGTGGTCCCCGAGGATGATCGACATGTCCGCTCCTGTCCGTTCCGTGCGGCCGGGCCCGGTCACGCGGTGGTGCCCGTCCTGCTCGCGGCTCCTGCGAGCCCGTCTGCCAGCCTCGCGCCTGCCGGGGGCTCCGCGCACCGGCGGAGCATCCCGAGGAGCCGCCGCCGGGACTCCGAGTCTTGTGCGATCCGCCCGCTCCGCGGCTCCGACCCGCCTCCGTTCACACACTCGAAACCTGCCGATGACACGGCGGCGCTCGGCGTGAGCGGGGGAGCTCCCCGAGGTGTCGTCAGGGAGGCGGGGCATCGGCGGGTCGAGGTCAGGGGCGGCTGAGGAGGCGCCCGGCGGGCGGGACCGTCGCGGCGGTGACGCGTCGGCCGCCGACCCAGGTGGCGGCGACGGCGCCGCGGAGGACGCGGCCCTCGTAGGCCGAGACGCGGTTCCGGTGCGAGAGGGCGTCGACGTCCACGCGCCACTGCGCCTCCGGGTCGAACGCGACCAGGTCGGCGTCGGATCCCGCGTGCAGCAGGCCCTTCTGGCCGAGCCCGGCGAACGCGGCGGTCGCCGTGGACATCCAGGCGACGACCTGCTCGAGCGGGATGCCCCGCTCGCGGGCCCCGGTCCAGACCGCGCGGAAGCTCAGCTCGAGTCCCGAGATCCCGCCCCAGGCGACGCCGAAGTCGCCGCCCGCGGGGAGCTTCAGCTCGGCGGTGGCGGGGGAGTGGTCCGAGGCGATGATGTCGATCGTCCCGTCGAGCAGCCCCTTCCAGAGCAGCTCGCGGTTGCGCTCGTCGCGGATCGGCGGGCAGCACTTGAACTGCGTGCCGCCGTCGGGGATCGAGCCGGCGTCGAAGGTGAGGTAGTGCGGGCAGGTCTCGGCGGAGATCGGCAGCCCCTCGGCCTTGGCCTCGCGCAGGAGCGGCAGCGCGTCGGCGGAGGAGAGGTGCAGGATGTGCGCGCGGCAGCCGGTCTCGCGGACGGCCTCGATCACGTGCAGGATCGCGCTGCGCTCGGAGGCGGGCGGGCGGGAGTCGACGAACGCGCCGTAGGAGGCGCCGGGCTCCAGCGCGCTCGCCTCCAGCTCGGCCGGGTCCTCGGCGTGCACGATCAGCAGTCCGTCGAAGGCGGCGGTCTCGCGCATCGCCTCGACGAGCTGCTCCCGGCTCAGGTGCGGGAACTCGTCCACGCCGCTCGGCGAGAGGAAGCACTTGAAGCCGAAGACGCCCGCGTCGTGGAGCTCGCGCAGTGTGCCGAGGTTCGAGGGGATCGCCCCGCCCCAGAAGCCGACGTCCACCTGCGCCTGCGGCCCGGCGGCCGCGCGCTTGGCCTCGAGCCCCGCCACCGTGGTGGTCGGCGGGATCGAGTTCAGCGGCATGTCGATGATCGTGGTGACGCCCCCGGCGGCGGCCGCGCGGGTGGCGGAGGCGAAGCCCTCCCACTCCGTGCGGCCCGGCTCGTTGACGTGCACGTGGGTGTCGACGATCCCCGGGATCAGGACCTGGCCCTCGGGGAGGACGATCTCCTCCGTGGTCCGCCAGGGGGCGTCCCGCTCGCCGACCGCGACGATCAGGCCCTCGGCGATCGCGATGCTGGCCGGACGCCGGCCGTTCTCGGTCAGCACGTCGGAGGCGCGGATCACGAGGTCGAGGAAGGGAGCGTCGTCAGGCATGGATCGACCCTATACTCGGCATGTTTCCTGCGTGTGAGCGCCCGTCGGCGGCTCCGCCCGGCCTCCCCGCAGCCCCGGCGCCGTCGCCTCCCGTCCGAGAAGAGGAGGCCGTCGTGCTCGACATCGCCGCCCCCCTGCTCGAGCGCGTCGAGGGGGGCGGGAGCGTCGCGGTCGTCACGGTCACGCACGTCTTCGGCTCGGCTCCCCGCGCTCTCGGCTCCTCGATGGCGGTGGACGCGGAGGGGCGGGCGATCGGCTCGATCTCCGGCGGCTGCGTCGAGGCGCAGGCGTACGCGCTGGCCCAGGAGGTGCTCGGCACCTCGAGCAGCGCGTCCGAGCACTTCGGCTTCGACGACGAGGCGGCCTTCGCCGCGGGCCTGTCCTGCGGGGGGCAGCTGCGCGTGTTCGGCCAGGTCGTCGACTCCGGCTCCACCGCGGTCCTCGCCGAGCTGCGCGCCGCCCGCGCCGGCCGCTCGGCCGCGCTGGCGATCGTCGTCGGTGGCCCGGAGGAGCTGATCGGCCTCGTCCTCACCGGAGCGACGCGCCTCCAGGACGTCGTCGGCCCGCACCTGGACGAGGACACCGCCCGCCGCATCCTCGCCGAGCGCGAGGCGCGCCTGGCCTCCGGCCGCTCGGCCACGGTCGAGACCGCCTGCCGGAGCGCCGAGCTCGAGATCGCCTACATCGTGCACGCCGAGCGGCCGCGCCTGCTGATCTACGGCGCCGTCGACTTCTCCGCCGCGCTCTGCTCCGCCGGATCCCTGCTCGGCTACCGCGTGACCGTCTGCGACGCGCGTCCGGTGTTCGCGACCGCCGAGCGCTTCCCCGGCGCCGACGAGGTCGTGGTCGAGTGGCCGTCCGACCACCTCGCCCGCGCCGAGGTCGACTCGCGCACCGTGATCGCGGTGCTCACGCACGACGAGAAGTTCGACATCCCGCTGCTCGAGACCGCGCTCGCGCTCCCGGTCGCCTACGTCGGCGCGATGGGATCGCGGCGCACCCACGAGCGGCGGCTGCGGCTGCTGCGCGAGGCGGGAGTGACGGAGGAGGCGCTCGCCCGCCTGCACTCGCCGATCGGCCTGGACATCGGCGCGTCGACGCCGGAGGAGACGGCCGTGTCGATCCTCGCGGAGGTCCTCGCCGCGCGCACGGGGACGTCCGGGGAGCCGCTCGCGGGGCGCTCGGGCCCGATCCACGCGGCGCGCTGAGCCGCACGTCCTCCCCTGACGGCGCGCCGTCGTGATCGCGCCGGCCTGCTCGCACTCCGGCGGGAAACGGCCGCGAAACACCGCGCTGCCATGCTCGGGGCATGCAGCGCCACGTCCTCACCGGAGCCCACGTCGCCACCGTCGACGCGCACGGGACCGAGCACCCCGTCGGCCACGTCGTCGTCGACGACTCCCGCATCGTCGCCGTCGGAGCCGGCGACCCTCCGGCGTGGGCACTCGACGGACGGTCCCCGACGGGCGTGCCGGCGCAGGAGGCGATCGCGCTCACGCGGGTCGACGGCCGCGGCCACCTGCTCACTCCCGGGCTCGTCAACACGCACCACCACCTCTACCAGTGGCTCACCCGCGGCTGGGCGCAGGACTCGATCCTCTTCGACTGGCTCGTCGCGCTCTACCCCGCCTGGTCCCGCATCGACGCCGACCTGACCCGCTCCGCCGCCCTCGGCGCGATGGGCGTCCTCGCCCGGTCCGGCTGCAGCACCGTCGCCGACCACCACTACGTCTTCCCGCGGGGCTCCGGCGACATCGTCGGCGGCATCGTCGACGCGGCCGGCACCCTCGGCCTCCGGCTGCACGCGACCCGCGGGTCGATGGACCTCGGCGAGTCCCGGGGCGGCCTCCCGCCGGACTTCGCCGTCGAGACCACGGCGGCCGCGCTCCAGGCCAGTGGAGAGGCGGTCCAGCGGTACCACGACGCCTCCGCCGACGCGATGGTGCGGGTCGCGATCGCCCCGTGCTCGCCCTTCTCGGTGACCACCGACCTGCTGCGCGAGTCGGCCGTCCTCGCCCGTCAGCTCGGGGTCCGGCTGCACACCCACGGCTCCGAGACCGTGGAGGAGGACGCCTACACGCGGGAGGCGTTCGGCCTCTCGCCCACCGACCACCTGGAGTCGCTCGGCTGGCTCGGCGATGACGTCTGGATGGCGCACTGCGTCCACCTCGACGCCGACGCGATCGCGAAGTTCGCGGCCACGGGCACCGGAGTCGCGCACTGCCCGTCCTCGAACGGCCGGCTCGCGGCGGGCATCGCGCCGATCCCGCAGCTGCTGGCTGCGGGAGCCCCGGTCGGCCTCGGCGTGGACGGCGCGGCGTCGAACGAGTCCGGTCAGCTCGGCTCCGAGATCCGCGCCGCGGTGCTGATGAACCGCCTGCGCGCCGGCGCCGATCGGATGAGCGCCCGGCAGGCGCTCTCGGTCGCCACCATCGGCGGGGCCCGGGTGCTCGGCCGGCAGGACGAGATCGGCTCGATCGAGGTCGGCAAGCTCGCCGACCTCGCGCTCTGGCGGATCGACGGGATCGAGCACGCGGGCATCGCGGACCCGGTCGCGGCGCTCGCATTCGGAGCGCAGCCCCCACTGAGCCTGCTCCTGGTGCAGGGTCGCCCGACGGTGCGGGAGGGACGGCTGGTGAACGCGGACGAGGACGCGATCGCCCGCGAGGTCGCCCGGGCGAGCACGGAGCTGGCGTCGCGCGTCTGAGCTGCGGCGGCCGATCGGCGCTCAGCCCGTCGTCGTTCAACCGGGCGGCGCCTCCGCCTCGACGGTCGCGACCGGGGCGGCGTCCGGGTGCAGGAGCCGCCAGATCCGGTCGCGGGAGAGCGGCAGCTCGGTCGGCCGCACGCCGATCGCGTCGCGGACGGCGTTGGCGAGTGCGGGGGCGACCGGGTTGTAGGGCGCCTCGCTCATCGACTTCGCGCCGAACGGCCCGAGCTCGTCGGCGGTGTCCGCGAAGAGCACCTCGGTCTCGGGCACGTCCGCCATCTGCGGGATGTGGTAGTTCCGGAGGATCGCCGTGGTCACGGTGCCCTCGCCGTCGAGGATCACCTCCTCGTACAGCGCCGAGCCGATCGCCTGCGCCACTCCGCCCTCGACCTGCCCGCGGCACTGCGCCGGGTTGATCACGAAGCCGGCGTCGGCCGCCTGGACCGACTGCAGGATCCGCACCTCGCCCGTCGGCTCGTGCACCGCGACGCGGAAGCCCTGGACGTTGAACGCGAGCGAGCGCTGAGCGCCGTCCTCGCTCCCGGTCGCGGTGACGGGTCCGCCGGCCGCACGGACCAGATCGGCGAACGCGACCCGGGTGCCGTCCGGAGCGAGCAGGCCCTCGTCGTCGGGCTCGAAGGTCTCGTCGTGCCCGGTCAGCCGCTTGGCGAGCGCCTGCAGCTCGGCGAGGAGGCGCGTCGCGGCCGAGTGGACGGCCTTGCCCGCGACGACCGTGCCGGCGCTGCCGAACGCTCCGGTGTCGTAGCGGGCCGCGTCCGTGTCGGACTGGCGGATCCGCACCCGGTCGGCCGAGGCGCGGAAGGCGCTCGCGACCAGCTGCGTGTGCACGGTGGTCGTCCCATTGCCGAACTCGGCCGTGCCGACGCCGATGGTCAGCACGCCCTCGGCGTCGACGGTGACGGTCGCCTCCGAGAAGTGGCCCCGCGGTGGGATGGTGGCGATCATCGCCAGTGCCGTGCCCTGCCCTGTCCGCCACCCCGGTCCGTCGGGGGCGGGGGAGCCGCCGCCGCCGGCCAGTGCCGCCTCGGTGAGGTCGAGGCACTGGTCGAGCCCGTAGGAGGCGAAGCCGATGTCGTCGCCCTCGACGTGCGTGACCACCAGCGGCTCGCCCGGGCGCACCGCGTTGATCCGCCGCAGCTCGAACGGGTCGATCCCGAGCTCGCGGGCGAGATCGTCCATCGCCGACTCGATGCCGAAGATCACCTGCCCGAGGCCGTAGCCGCGGAACGCCCCCGAGGGGAGGTTGTTCGTGTAGACGGCCTGCGCGTCGACGCGCTTGCTGGGCGCGCTGTAGACGGCGACCGACTCCGAGGTGCCGTGGAACATCACGCCGGGTCCGTGGTTGCCGTAGGCGCCGGTGTCCGAGAGCACGTCCACGGCGAGGGCGGTCAGCCGTCCGTCGCGCCGGGCGCCGAGCGTGACGCCGACCCGCATCGGGTGTCGGCAGGGGGCCATCGTGAACTCGTCGCTCCGGGTGAACTCGAACTGCACGGGCCGGCCGGTGGCGAGCACGGCGAGGGCGACGACGTCCTCCGTCAGGATCTCCTGCTTGCCGCCGAAGCCGCCGCCCACCCGTGCCGTGAAGACGCGGACGGTCGACGGATCGCGGTCGAACAGGCGCGCGATCTCGTCGCGCACGAGGAAGGGCACCTGCGTCGAGGTCCGCAGCACCAGCTCTCCGCCCTCGAGCCAGCCGATGGTGCCGTGGGTCTCGAGCGCCGTGTGCGCGACCCGGGAGGTCGAGTACCGGCCCTCGACGACCACGTCGGCCTCCGCGAGTCCGGCGGCCACGTCCCCGTACTCTCCGTGGAGCTCCGCGACGACGTTCGCCTCCGGCCGGGCGATGCGCGAGGCGATCGGATCCTTGTCGGCGTGCAGGAGCGGCGCGCCGGCCGAGCGCGCCTCCTCCGGGTCGAAGACGGCGGGCAGCACCTCGTAGTCGACCTCGACGGCGCGGCAGGCCGCCTCCGCCTCGGCCACCGACTCCGCGACCACCACGGCCACGCGCTGCCCGCGGAACCGGACGACCGTGTCGAGCATGCGCGTGTCGTCCGGGTCGTCGAGCCGGGACTCGTGGCGGGCGGTGGAGTAGAGGACGTCCGGGACGTCCTCGGCGGTGAGGACCGCGACGACGCCCCGCATCGCGCGGGCGGCGGTCGTATCGATCGAGCGGATGCGCGCGTGGGCGTGCGGGCTCTGGACGACCTTCACGTGCAGCAGGCCGGGCACGGCGACGTCGAGGGTGAACGGCTCGCGGCCCTGGACGATCCGCCGGCCGGCGGGCGCGCCGAGCGAGCGGCCGACCCGGGACTCCTCGGCCGATGGGCGACCGGTGCGGCGGACGGGGGTGAGACCCGACGGCGGGGCCGCGTGCCGTCCGCGGACCAGGGCCTCCGTGCGATCCGCTCCGGACGGCTCGGCCGCGTGCGCGCCGTGCCCGGACGCGCAGGCGCCCGTCACGGCCTCGCGGATGGGGCGGTAGCCCGTGCACCGGCAGAGGTTGCCCTTCATCAGCCGCGGCACGTCCTCGGCGCGGACTCCGTCGAGCGCCGTGGCCGTGACCACCATGCCGGCCGTGCAGAAGCCGCACTGGAACGCGCCGGCCTCGACGAACGCCTCCTGCACCGCGCTCGGCTCCTCGGGCGTGCCGAGGCCGGCCGCGGTCGTCACCTCGCGGCCCTCGACGCGGTGGGCGGGGTAGAGGCAGGAGTGGAACGGCGTCCCGTCGACGAGGACGGAGCAGGCGCCGCAGTCGCCGGCGTCGCACCCCTTCTTCACCTCGAAGTGCTCGTGGTCGCGGAGGAGGGTGCGCAGCACCTGGCCGGGGCGGGGGGAGGCGTCGACCGGCTCCCCGTTGACGGTGAACCTCATCGGGCGCCTCCGGCCAGCTCGGTGCGAATCTCCTCGGCGAGCACGCGGACGACGGCGTGGCGCCAGTCGGCGGCTCCGTGTGGGTCGGTGAACCAGGTCGCGACGCCGTCGACGGCCGCGGCGAGCTCGGCCGAGGAGGGAACGGCGGCGAAGCGGAGCAGCTCCGGCCGGACGGTCGCCGCGGTGATTGTGAGCACGAACGCGCCGTCGGTGTCGAGGCGGCCGATGACGACGGCGCCGGAGCGTCCGAGAGGGGAGAGCGCCGTCTTGCGGAACGCGGTGCGCGCCCGGAGGGAGGAGAGCGGGATCTCGATCGAGCGGATGACGTCGTCCCGGGCCAGGGAAGTGGTCATGTTGCCGGTCACGAGCTCGGCGACCGGCACGGCGACGTCCGAGCCGTCGGCCCGCCAGACGAGGGCGGTGGCGTCGAGCGCGGCGGCGAGGCTGATCATCGGTCCTGCGGGCAGGGCGTTGGCGATGTTGCCGCCGACAGTGGCGACGTTCCAGATCTTGAAGGAGCCCAGCAGGGCCGTGCAGCACTGGAAGAAGAGCGGATGGGCGGTGGCGCCCGCGTCGGGCATCGCGGCGAGCTCGCTGAGCGTGCAGGTCGCCGCGATCGAGAGCCCGGCGTCCGTGCGCACGATCGGCTCCCACGCGAATCCCTGCAGGTCGAGGAGCTCGTCGAGGTGGTCGTGGGGGAGGGAGAACACCCAGGAGCCGCCTCCGATGACCGCTGAGCGCGGCCCGCGGCCCGCCAGCTCGGAGCGCTCGCGCACCACCCGGACGCGCTGGATCGTGTTCAGGTCCATGCCGCGCCTCCGTCCCGCGCCCGTCGGGCGTCTCCCCCCAGTGAACCCCACCCGTGTGACGCCCGTGTTTCC
>NZ_PSVQ01000055.1:0-17262 GCF_002932395.1 Rathayibacter sp. AY1D9 | reverse complement strand
CCCCCGCACCGACCGCCCCCGCCGGTCCCTCCTCCGCACCGCCCTGATCGGGACGACGACCGCTCTGCTGGCCGTCCTGGTCGCGGCGGCGCTCCTGTTCCACGCGTCCGGCGGACGCTGGTTCATCGTGCAGACGCCCTCCATGGGTACGGCCGCCCCGGTCGGCACCCTCGTCCTCACCGAGCCGACGGCCCTCGAGGACGTCCGGGTCGGCGACGCGGTCAGCTTCCACCCCACCACCACGCCCGACGAGACCTACACCCACCGGGTCGTCGAGATCGCGGACGACGGCACGCTCCGCACCCAGGGCGACATCAACGGAGCCGTCGATCCGTGGGCCACCGGCCAGGACCAGCTCATCGGAGTCGTCACCACGGCGCTGCCGGTGCTCGGCTGGCTCGTGCGCGGCCTGCCGCTGGTGATCATCGGCGCCGTCCTCGTGCAGCTGCTCACCCGCTTCATCGCCTCGCCCACCCAGCGGGCGTCGATGCGGATCCTCGGCCTCTCGCTCGTCGCGTCCGTCACCGTCTTCGTGCTCCGCCCGCTGGTCGGCATCGTCGTCCTCGAGGCCACCGTCGACAGCGGCACGACGAACGCCACGCTCGTCTCGACGGGCGTCCTCCCCATCCGCGTGAGCGCCGAGGGCGCCGACCCCGTCGACCTGGTCTCCGGACAGGTCGGCCGCCTGCAGATCCCGGCGCACGACGGAGACGCCTACGCCCTCTCCTCCGCTCTGCACCTGCCGTTCTGGGGCTGGGTCCTCTTCGTCCTGCTCTGCGCGATCCCGGTGCTCTACACGGTCTTCGTCGGCCTCCCCGGCGAGCCGGAGCGGACCGCCGAGCGCGGCCGCCGCGCCGCCCGCGAGGAGGAGACGGCATGAGCCGGCACCGCCTCTCCGCCGCCTCACCGGCCGCGCGGCTGCGCACCCTCCTCGCCCGTCCGAGGTCTGTCGCCGCCGCCCTCGCCGCCGCCGCTCTGGCCGCCGTGCTGCTCACCGCCCCCGCCACCTCGGGCGCGTACACCGCGTCGATCCTGAACTCGACCAACACGGTCGGCAGCGCCGCCGCGTTCTTCACCTGCGACGGCGCCCTCGCCGCCGACCGCGGGGCCGCGCTCTTCGCCTACACGCTCGCGCAGCCGAGCGGATCGACGACCGCGCCCGACACGGACTCCGGCCAGTACCCGGGCACCTACCGCTCCACCAGCCTCTTCCCGACCGCGATGGTCAGCTCCGCCGCGACGCCCAAGGCCTGCCCGCGCGACGCGGGCGGCTCCTGGACGCCGAACGGCACCAACCAGTACCTGAGCACGCCGCTGGAGATCAGGAACCCCGGCGCCTTCAGCACCGAGATCTGGTTCAAGACCACGAACGCGGGCGGCAAGCTCTTCAGCTTCAGCGCGGGAGCCACCGCTCCCGGCGGCCAGTACGACCGCCACACCTACATCGGCGCCGACGGCAAGCTCGTCTTCGGCGTCTACAACGGCGCCGCGCAGACCATCACGAGCACCCGCGCCGTCAACGACGGGCTCTGGCACCACGTCGTCTCCACGCTCTCGCCGACGGCGGGCATCGCGCTCTGGGTCGACGGCGTGAAGGTCGCCTCGAACAGCACGTACCGCACGGCCGAGAACACGACGGGCACCTGGAAGATCGGATACGACAGCCTGGGCGGCCAGTGGCCGAACGTCGGCTCCTCGTACTTCGGCGGGAGCCTGCGCTACGCCGCGGTGTACTCGACGGTCCTCACGCCGGAGCAGATCCAGACGCACTACGCGGCAGGACGCTGAGCGAACGGCCCGGTCGGCGGCGCCTCCGCAGCCCTAGGGTGAGCGGATGACCACCCCCGCCCTCTCGCGCCGCGCCCGCTTCCACCAGCGGTTCCTCGTGGAGGAGCGCGTGATGCCCCCGGATGCGCGCCGCGGCCTCGACCGGGCCGGCTTCGGCCTCATCGGCGTCGGCGTCGTCCTCTTCGCGGCCTTCACCGCGCAGGTCGCGAGCGGCACCGGCCTCACCGTCCTCGATCCGGTCGTCGCCGAGTGGTTCCGCGAGAAGCGCTCCGCCGAGGGCACGGTCGTGATGGACGCGCTCGCCACCGTCTTCGGGCCGGTCTACCTGCCGGTCATCATCCTGGCGGTGCTCGTGCTCTGGTTCGTCCTCGCGCGGCACCTCTGGCGGCCGATCCTCCTGGCCGGCGGCATGCTCGTCGGGATGCTCAGCGTGCAGCTGGCCGCGCACCTCGTGATGCGGATGCGCCCGCCGGTCGAGTACATGCTGCTCGGGCCCGACGGGACCTTCTCGTTCCCCTCCGGCCACGTCACCGGCGTGAGCGACTTCTTCCTGATCACCACGTTCCTCCTCGCCTCCCGCCGCTCCTCCCGGAGCTGGATGATCGGGGGCTTCGCGCTCTCGCTCGGGATGATCGCCGGCCAGATCGTCGCCCGGCTCTACCTCGGCTACCACTGGCTGACCGACACGCTCGCCTCGGTGTCGCTCGCCCTGATCGTGCTCGGCTCGGTGATCGTGATCGACACCCGCCGGACCGCGGTCGTGCGGGGCCACGCGGACTGACCGGCGCGCCCACCCCTGCGGCGAGGAGCCGGCCGCGGGAGCAGGCCCTGTCGTCAGCCCCGGTCGGCCGGATCCTCCTCGGTGACGATCGGCACCGGCTCCGTCACGCCGATCGTGCTGACGATCGGGACGATCCCGGTGCGGGTGAACGGCTCCTCGGCGGCCGGCGCCGGCTCGTCGGGCAGCGGTGCGGGGTCGACCGCGGCCGGCGCCGACGGGTCGGACGCCGTGAGGCTGGATCCGCTGCCCGACGCTGTGGCGTCCTGTGCGGTGTCCGCCTGCCCGGCCTCGGCGCCGTCGGGGTAGAGGACGTCGGCGGCGAGGGCCTGCTCGATCCCGCGGTCCCGGCGGGTCCGGGCGCGGACCGGCGCCACCGCCCGCACGATCGGGGTGCGCAGGCGGCGGTAGGCGATCCGGCCGAGCGTGACTCCGCCGGCGAGGCCCAGCGCGATCATGCCCGCCTGGAGCAGGAGCTCGATCCCGGCGCTCGGGCCGGCGTTCGAGGTGAGGCCGAGGACGCCGCGGTAGAGGGTGAGGCCGGGCAGGAGGGGGACGATCGCGCACGCGGTCGTCACCACGGCGGGCACCCGCATCCGCTCGGCCAGCATCTCGCCGAGCAGGCCGATCGCCAGCGCCGGGAGGGCGTTGGCCATGAGCGGCGCGAAGCCCGAGGTGGTCAGCGAGTCGGAGACGAGGAACGCACCGGCTCCGGTGAGGGCGGCGATGAGCGCGGGCCGCGGAGGGGTGTGCGACGAGAGCGCCCAGGCGCCCGCCGCGACCCCGGCGCCGAGCACCTGCACGGCGGCCGGCCAGGGGCGGGCGTAGGAGTCGACCAGCACCAGCTCGACCCCGAGCGAGCGCGCGCCGTCGAGCACCACGGCGATGCCGACGACGATGCCCAGCGTCAGCAGGCCGACCTCGAGCAGCCGGCCGCCCGCCGTGATCGGGAACCCGTTGATCGCGTCGTCCGCCGCTCCCACGAACGAGAGCCCGGCGAGGAGCACGACCACCCCCGACGCGACGACGAGCGCGGGCGGCAGCACCGCCAGCTCCACGGGCAGCCGCGGCACGACCGCGAGCAGCACCACCGCCACTCCGGTCGCCAGCGCGGCGCCCGCGATCTGCTGGAAGAAGGCGGGCAGGCCCCAGCGGGCGAGCAGCTGGTTGACCAGGTCGATCGCGGCTGCCGTCGCGGCGGCGAGGAGCACGACGAGGGGTCCGCCCCCGAGCAGGAGCGCGACGCCCGCGGCCATCAGCGCGAGCGTGAGGGTGACGACTCCGCGGCGGTAGCGGTGCGGCTGGACGAGGATCGCGTCGAGCCGGTCGTGCGCGGCCTCGAACTGGTGGCGGGCCTCCTCGCGGGCCTCGGCGGAGTCGACGGCGTCGGCGACCCGCACCTCCGGCGAGCCCTCGGTGATGGCGGTGACGAGCGCCGTCACGCGGGCGAGCCGCTCGTAGTCGGCGCTGCGGGAGGGGACGACGCGCAGCACGCTCACGCTGGGGGAGTCGTCGCCTCCGTCGTGCACGACCAGGATCGACGTGAAGGTGAGGTCGACCTGGCACTCGATGCCGTAGGCGCGGCACACCCGCTGGATCGTCTCGGTCACCTCGGCGGCCGCGGACCCCAGCGAGAGCAGCGTCTCGCCCAGCCGCACGGCCAGCTCGAGCACTCCGCGGACCGTCTGCTCGGCGAGGAGCGCGCGCTGCGCTCGACGGCTCACCGGGGCCGCGGGCCGCTGCCCGCCGAGCTTGCCGACGACCTGCTGCAGAAGACGAGGAGAGCGCACCGTCCAGGGTAGGCACGCGGGGGCCGGTCCGGGGACGGGTTGCGCCGGCTTTCCCGCGGATGTCCGAGCAGCAGTCCTCAGAAGCAGGCGAGCACCCCGGTCGTCAGCCAGAGGGCGGCCTCGAGCTCGGTGTGCAGCTCCCGGCCGAGGGCGAGCCAGCGCTCCTCCGCCTCGGCGCTCCTCCAGCCCTCGAACACGTCGCATCCGGACGCCCAGAGCTCCTGCCAGCGGAGCAGCGGTCCGTGCAGGGCCTCCGGGACGCCGATCGCACCCGGATCGTCGATCGGGCCGTCGACCGCCCAGAGCGGATACTCCGCGCAGTGGTCCGGGTACAGGCGGAGGTCGGCGAGCCGCCCCTCCCGATCGGCCCGCGCGCGGGCGAGGGTGTCCTCCTCGGTCGCGAACGGCGGGACGATCCACTCGATCTGCGTGACGGGATCGACGACTCGGCGTTCCACGGCTCCTCCTCCGCTCCTCGATGCGCGCACGACGGTAGCAGGGCCGTTCCGCGCCGCATCGGAGGGGGCCTGCCTACACTGGCGAGCGACTGCGTCCGCGAACGGGCGGGCGGGGCGAGGGGTGGGAGCGCATGAGGGTTCACGAGCGCGCGGTGCGGCACGGGCGGCTCCGGCGGCGGTCCGGGGTGCGGACAGTGGTGGTCGGGATCGCGGCGGTGGTCGGCGTCCTCGCCGTCAGCGCCACCTCGCTCGTGGCGATCGCGACGGTGAGCATCAGCCGGAACGTCGCCGACAACGCGGTCGACCTCGGCGTCGCTCCTCCCACCGCCGGGAACGTGCAGATGGGCGCGGTCGAGGGCGGCTTCGACGTCCTGGTGGTCGGCACCGACAACGACGCCACGCAGGGCGACTCCTTCGGCGTCCGCGACGACACGCTCAACGACGTCAACATCCTGCTCCACGTCTCGGCCGACCACCGCAGCGCGACGGTGATCAGCTTCCCGCGCGACCTGATCCTGGACCGTCCCGCGTGCACCGACCCCGAGACGGGCGTCGTCACCGAGGCGGCCGCCGGCGTCCCGCTCAACTCCGCGTTCCAGTACGGCGGGCTCGCCTGCGTCAACGACACCCTGCAGCAGTTCACCGGCCTGACGGTGCCCTACGCCGGCTGGGTGTCCTTCAACGGCGTCATCGAGATGAGCAACGCCGTCGGCGGGGTCCCGATCTGCCTCACCGGTCCGATCCTCGACACCGACTCGGGCCTGGACCTGCCCGCCGGCACCTCCACCGTCTCCGGGTCGATGGCCCTCTCGTTCCTCCGCAGCCGCCACGGCGTCGGCGACCAGAGCGACCTCAGCCGCATCTCGTCGCAGCAGCAGTACCTGGCCTCCCTGATGCGCACCGTCCGCTCGGCCGACACCCTCTCGAACATCCCCGCCCTCTACGGACTCGCGCAGGCGACTTCGTCGAACGTGCACCTGTCGACGTCGCTCACGAGCCCGGCGACGATGATCTCGCTCGCCCTCGCGCTGAAGGACGTCGACCTCTCGAAGATGGTGTTCGTGCAGTACCCGGCGCTCGACGACCCGGACTACCCGGGCAAGGTCGTGCCGAACGCCGAGGTCGGCGCCGAGCTCATGAGCCGCGTCCTCAACGACCAGCCGGTGACCCTCGCGTCCGACGCTCCGGCGGAGGAGGCGCCCGCGGCGGAGACGCCCGCGGAGGGCGGCGCGGCTCCGACGGATCCCGCTCCCGTCGCCGTCGACGCTCCGGGTCAGACCGCGGCGGAGGAGACCTGCGCGGTGCCGTCCGACTGACCCGACAGGTCTCGCGACGACGAAGGCGCCCGGGCGGTGTGCCCGGGCGCCTTCGTCGTGCGCGGTGCGCGGCCGTCTACGCGCGGCGGCGGCGGAGCACCGTCAGGGCGAGACCGCCGAGGATGCCGAAGGCGGCCAGGGCGAGCGGCGCGGTCGTCGAGACGCCGGTCGAGGCGAGGACGGGGCGGTGGCCGCCCGTCTGCGCCGCGGGTCCGGAGCCGGCCGGGTGCACTGCGGGCCCGGCGCCGGCAGGGTGCGCCGTGACGGCGGCGACCGCGGCGGAGCAGTCGGCCTCTCCGGCGATCGGGTCCTCCTCCGTCAGCGTGTAGTCGTAGGAGGTGCTCGCCACGAGACCGCTCGACGTGCCGCGGGCGATGACGCAGTAGATCTCGCTCGCCGGGTCCTGCAGAGGGTACTCGCCGAGGGAGATCAGGCTCCAGCCGAGCCCGTCGACGCCGACCTCGAGGCTCGAGCCGCCGCCCGTGAGCGTCTGGCGCGCACCCGAGGTCGAGAAGACGCCGATCGAGACGGTCTCGTCCGCGCCGAAGCCGAGGAGAGCGCCACCGCTGGTGGGCTGTCCGTCCGCCGGGGCGGGCTCGGGCGAAGCCCCCTGGGGCCAGATCCGGATCGCGGTGCGCGAGGGGACCTGCTCCAGCGACGACGTCACGGAGCGTCCGCTGGTCTCTCCCGTGGCGGTGACGGAGAAGGTGCCCAGCTGGTCCGCCATGGTGTCGGCGTCGAGCAGGACGAAGGCCTCGCCCGAGAGCGGGGTCGGCGCGGGGGGCACGAGGGCGGAGGTGCTGCCGTCGGGCGCGGTGAGCGTGACGGACACGTCCTCGCCGCGGTCGAATCCGCGGAACGAGGCGACGACGCCGTAGATCCGGAACTCTCCGACCTGGATGTCCGCACCGGCCGGGAGCACCCCGCCGTCCTCCCGGTTCTGGAAGACGACGCTCGTGTCGGGCTGCGTCACGGTCAGCTCGACGGCATCGGAGGCGACACGGGCGCCCGAGGCGTCGAGTCCCTCCGCGACGACGGAGATCGTCTCGCCGGGGAGCGGGAGGTGGGGGTCCACCGCGACGCCGTCCGCGTCGGTGGGGAGCCAGTCCTGGAGGCGGAGCTCGCCGGAGGCGGTGATCACGCTGGTGGTGACGGCCTCCTCCGAGGCGCCGTCGCGGAGCACGACGACGGCGACGGTGCCGGGCTGGAAACCGGTCCCGGACACGTCCAGGCCGCCGGCCCAGCCCTCCGCCGAGGGGATCGCGGAGAACGCCGAGCCCGCTTCGTAGGTGGTGCGGTCGAGGGCGATCGCCAGGGGCGACTGCGCGCTCTCGACGGGCGCGGTGGTCGGAGCCGGAGTGGGCGCCGGAGTCGAGGCCGGCTGCGGCGTCGCCGTGGGCTCCGGAGTCGCGGTCGGCTCCGCGGTGGGAGCCGGCTCGGCCGGTGCGGGGCTCGAGGCGGCGTCAGGGACGACCTCGGTGGCCAGGGCGACGGACGGGAACGCGAGCGCCCCCAGCAGTGCCGCAGTGGTGATGATGGTGACGCCGTGGCGTCGTCGCGCAGAACGCACGATTCCTGCTTTCTCCGAGCCGCTGATCGCGGTCGGCTTCCCCATGAGCGGGGGACGATCGCCCCCTGTGGCCGAGTGTGTCCTATGCGGAACCTCAGCCGGTGCCGGATCCTGCAACGATCCGATCACGCCGCGCGGCGCGAGGTGACGGTTCGGTCACGGCCGGGCGCGGCGATTCTGACGGGCCGGTGGTCGTCGCTCTCCGGAGGCTCCTCAGGCCGGCGGCACGACCAGCAGGACCACGCCGATCGCGGCGCTCACCGCGGCGACCACGCACCAGCGCTCCGCCCGGGTTCCCGCGGGTCCGCGCGTCCGCGCCACGGCGCCGAGACCGATCGCGAGCACGGCGATGCCGATCTGCAGGGCCACCGTCGTCCGGATCAGCGCCCACGCCTCGAAGGCGCTCGCTCCGGTCGATCCGGTGGCGAGGAGCGGCACTCCGCCGACGCCCGCCGGGACGAGCAGCAGGCCGGATCCGATCGCCAGCGCCGCGACCAGGTGGGCGAGCACGTCGTCCAGCGCGGTCCGAGGCGGCGCGCCGACCGGCGCGAGGGCGGCGGTGCCGGGCCTGATCGCGACCGTGCGGAGGTGCATGGGGCGAGCGTAGGCCCGGACCGCACCCGAGCGGACCCCCTGCGGAGGCCCCTGTCCGGTGGGCATTCCGGGGGAGGATCGGCGCTGAGCGAGTAGTCGAGGGCCCCGCCCTCCGGTCGCTCGTCGACGCCGTCCGTGCGGCTCGCTTCACGCCCGTCAGTCGCTGCTCCCGGTCCAGGTCCCTTCGATCACCTGGATCAGGTCGTGCCGCTCATCGGGGCCCAGATCCGGTTCGAACTCGACGACGAGCCGGTCCGACCGGTAGACGTCCCTCGTGTTGTACACCGTCGCCTGCCGCGCGAGATCGAGGGAGTGGTAGCGGTGGATCGACGCCCCGGGCCCGTCGACGCCCTCCACGCACCCACGACGATCTCCGCAGGCCTCCCTGCTCGGAGCGGCAGCGCGCTCGAGTCCGTCCAGCTCCGCGCGGGTGACGTCCCGGATCGTGATCCTCGATCTCGAGTCGTCGAGGAGGAGCCCCGCTCCGAAGACGGCGGCTCCGCCGACGACGGCCCCGACGACGAGACCCGCCGCCCCGAAGACGACGGCGGTCCGGCCGACCGTTCCCGTGGCTCTGCTCGTCGCTGTCATGGAGGTCCTCTCTTCGGCCGGCTGCTCGGGCGGACGGCGGAGTGCCACCGCATCCGGAGAACCTCCCAGCGCTCATCGGCGGAGTCAAGAGCGCACACCTCGATGGCAGGAGATGTGGCGCGATCGTCGACGCAGAGGGTGCAGCAGCAGGCTCCGCATCCGCCCGGCGCCTCCGCCTCAGGCGCCGTCTCCGGCAGGATCAGGGGATGCGCCTGCAGACCCTCACCACCGGATCCGGACCACGACACGTCGGGCTGGTGCACGGTCTCGGCGGGTCGGCGGCGACCTGGGGGCCGCTCGTCGAGCGGCTCGTCGCGACCGGCCGTCACACCGTCACCGCCGTCGATCTGCGCGGGCACGGCGAGAGCCCGCGGGCCGAGTCGTACCGGATCGACGACATGGCCGCCGATCTGGTCGAGACGCTGCCGGCAGGGCTCCACAGCGTGGTCGGCCACTCGCTCGGCGGCGCGGTGCTGCAGCGTGCCGTCGCCGGACTCGCGCCCGGCCGGGCCGTCTACCTCGATCCCGGGTTCGCCCTGTCGCTCCCCACGAGCGGCCTGCGCGGACGGCTGTTCTGGGCGGCACCGCTGCTGTCGCTCGGCGTCGCCCAGCTCGGGCAGGCGCGGGCGAGCGCCGCGGTCCGCGCCGCCTACAGCCCGGAGATCCGCGCGCTGCTCGACGACGCGAAGAAGAGGTTCGACGCGCGGATGGCCGTCGGCGTGTTCCGGGACGTCGCCTTCCACCCGGTCCCGGTCGAGGCGCCGGCGGTCCCGTCGACGGTCGTGCTCTCCGACCAGTCGCCGGCGGTGCTGCCGGACGCCCTGGCCGCGCGGTTCGAGCAGCGGGGCTGGCAGGTGCGCCGGCTCCCGGGCGTGCACCACGACATGCAGCTCGAGGACCCGGACGGGACGTTCGCCGCGATCGCGGACGTGCTCTAGCCGCCCCCTCCGCGGGTCGGGCGCCGGTGAGCGGGAATTCCCCGGATGCATCCGTACCCGCGGATCGAGACGGCGGGCGATCCCGGAGGCCCGCCCGCCGTCCTCCTGCGCCCGCCGTCAGCGGACGGTCGTCGCGGCGGTGTCGGTGTTGCTGCGCATCGACGGGTCCGGTGTCCTGACCGAGAACGCGGCGGCGAAGGCGGTCGCGGTGCCGGTGCGCGTGGCCGTGACGGTGATCCTCTCGGTGACGGTCTGCCCGTTCGCGAGACTCGAGCGCGGGAAGATCACGATGCTCCCGATGCGGCTGTACGAGCCCGTGGCGGAGACGAACTGCACGGTCGGGGGGAGGACCACCTTCGAGAAGACGGACGCCGATGTGGAGGGTCCGGCGTTCTTCGTGATGAGCGTGTACGTGAACGTCCTCCCCTTCACCGCGGTGGTCGGAGCGGAGACGTCGACGCGCAGGTCGGCCCTCGTGGTCGCCTTCTGCGGAGAGACGGTCAGCGTGCTCGCCGCCTCGACGGTGCCCGCCGGGTTCACCGCGCGGAGGGTGAAGCCGTACGTCCCCGCGGTGGTCGGGGTGCCGGTGAGGCGGCCTGAGCCGTCGAGGGCGAGCCCGGGAGGCAGAGTGCCCGACACGACGGTGACGACCGGCGCCGGGGATCCGGTCGCCGTGTACGTGAAGTCGTAGGCGGAGCCGACCACGCCGGCCGCGGCCGTCCCCGAGAGGGTCGGAGCGGTCGCCGCCGGTCCGACGGTGAGGGTGTGGGGCGCGCCGGTGGTGGTGCCGAAGGTGGTGCGGGCGGACACGGTGAAGGAGGACGCTCCCTCGACGGTCGGGGTGCCGGAGAGGACGCCCGCGGAGGTGAGGGTCAGGCCGGCCGGGAGGGACCCGGAGGCGAGCTCGAACGTCGACGCGCCGCCGGTGGCGAAGGTGTAGGAGAAGGGCGCTCCGAGAGGCGCCGTCGCCGGAGGGGCGTCGGCCGTGAAGACGGGCCGAGCGCCGAGGGCGAGGCTGTGGAAGCTGCCGCCGGACACGGCGGTGGCGCCGGTGAGTCCCGCCGGCACGGAGGCCTCTCCGAAGCCGTCGTAGCCCCAGGCGGTGACGGTGCCGTCGCGGCGCACAGCGAGGCTGTGGTACCCGCCGGCGGCGACGGCGGTGACGTCCGCGAGGCCGTCGGGGACGTCGGACTGGCCGTCGCTGTCGCTGCCCCAGGCGACGACGGTCCCGTCCGAGCGCAGCGCGAGGCTGTGGGAGGCTCCGGCGGAGACGGCGGTGACGCCGGTGAGTCCCGGGGGCACGTCGGTCTGCCCGAAGGCGTCGTATCCCCAGGCGGTGACGGTGCCGTCGCGGTGCAGCGCGAGGTCGTGGAATCGGCCGGCGGCGATGGCGACGACTCCGCTGAGCCCGTCCGGCACGGTCGCCTGGCCGTAGAAGTCGTATCCCCAGGCGGTGACGGTCCCGTCGCCGTGCAGGGCGAGGTTGTGGTAGCCGCCGGCAGCGATGGCGGTGACGTCGGCGAGCCCGTCCGGCACTGTGGCCTGCCCGTCGCCGTCGTCGCCCCAGGCGGTGACGGTCCCGTCTCTCCGCAGGGCGAGGCTGTGGTTCACGCCGGCGTCGACGGCGACGACGTCGTCCAGACCGGTCGGCACGGTGGCCTGCCCGCTGCTGTCCTCGCCCCAGGCGGCGACGGTGCCGTCGCTGCGCAGGGCGAGGCTGTGGGAGCCGCCCGCGGCGATCGCCGTCGCGTCGGTGAGCCCAGCCGGCGCAGTGACCTGCCCGCTGGAGTCGTCACCCCAGCCGACGACACCGGTCGCAGCGGGAGCCGCGGCGACCGCGGACAGGGGAGCCGTGGTCCCGAGGAGGAGCGCGACGGTCGCCGTCAGCGCGAGCAGGCCGAGCGCCGGCCGAGGCCTCGTCCTCCGCTCAGGGGTCGAGCGGGCCGTACCGGCGTCCGGGTCGGTCGGGCGGGAGGCGGAGGGAGAGCGCATGCTGGAGCCTTCGATCGGGTCGACGGTGGGCGGCCGTCTCCGAACAGTGGCACCCGGTCCCACCGCCGACAACAGCCTCTAGCGGACATGTCCGCAACAGGGCAGGGGCCGGTGCGCGGAGGATGCGTCGGCCTCGGAACGGGCCCGCGGAGCATCCCCCACCGGTGCCGGGGCCGGTCCCGACGGATCGCGCGCAGGCGTCTCGCGCAGACCGATCGCGGCGAGACGTTCTCCTCCCGGCCACCCGTGCCGGACGCCCCGGCCCCTACCGTGGCCGCATGACAGCAGCGGAGTCAGGACGTCCCGGAGCCCGTGAGCGGGGCTCGAGCGGGATTATCGCGGCCGGCGCTCTGATGCTCGCCTCGGCCGGGCTGCAGCAGCTCGCCGCCGTTCAGCGCTGGGCCGTCGCCGGGCCGATCCTGGGCGAGCAGGCGATCGAGGACCACCGGTACGACTACTCGTGGCCCTCCGATCCGTGGGAGAACGTCGGATCGGCAGCGCAGCTGCTCGGGATCGGGCACCTCCTCGTCGCTCTCGCCGTCCTCGCCGCGGTCGGTCCGGGACGGCGGCGCCCGGTCGCGGTGCTGCGGACCGTGGTCGCCGCGGCGTTCGGCTGCCTCGGCCTGCACGCGGTCCTGTCCGGGATCCTCGGCGCACCGACGATCCTGCAGGCGATGCTCCCGGCGGTCGTGCTGGGACTGGTCGCGCCCACCGCTCTTCTCGCGCTCGCGGTCCTCGTGGCGAGGACGTCGCCCCTCCGCGCAGCGTCGTTCGTCCTCCTGATCGGATCGACGCTGCCCGGCTACCTCGTCGCGACGTTCGCGATCGCTCCCGCGCTCGTCGGCTCCCAGTCGTACGACACCACGCCCTGGACGGAGTCGGTCGTCGCCGCCTCGGTGGCGCTCGCCGGGGCGCCGCTCCTGCTCGAAGCGCTGATCCGCTCGATCGTGCATCGCGCGGGGGCCGTGCCGCGTCGCGAGTCGCCGGGAGCCGACGCGTCCTGATCGAACGGCGGGCTCACCCGGCCCGCTCGGTTGTGCCGATCCCCCCGGACGCGAGGAAGGGCCGCCCCGAGGGACGGCCCTTCCCGCGACTCCGTCGGCCCGCGCTCCTCCAGAGGAGCCGGGCCGACGAGTGCTCAGTGCTGGCGGATCTTGTCGATCAGCTTCCCGCCGAGGTCCTTGACCTTGTCGGTGATGGGGGTGCTCGACTTCGGGCGCTCGGTGACGGTGAACGGCAGGGTGATCGCCTTGCCGGTCTGGTCGCCGGTCACCGTGACGCTGTAGTCGCCGGGCGTGGTGGGCGCCTTCGCCGTGACGGTGAGGCCGCCGCCGGCGAGGTCGCGGGTCGCGGTGCGGTCCGTGAAGAGGGGCGCGGAGCCGATCAGCTGCGTGTCCCCGTTGAAGCCCTTCGCGGTGAGGGTGACGTCGGCTCCGGGGGCGAACGACGAGCCGGAGAGCTCGGCGGTGGCTCCGAAGCTCATCGAGCGGATGTCGCGGTCCACTCCGAGCGCGTTCGTGATGGTGAAGAACGTGTCGGTCTGGTCGGTGAGCCCGGCGACGTTCGCCGCGCCCGGTCCGTAGGCGGCGATGCGCAGCTGCGTTCCGGTGTGCTGCTGCGATCCGCCCTCGGCGGCGGTGCCGTACGACACCTTCATGGTGCTGCCGTCGGCGGTCTTCAGCGCGGTGCTGAGCGAGGTCGGCGGGGTGGAGTCGACGATCTGGCTGGAGTGGGCGTGGTCGGCGGTGACGATGACGAGGGTGTTCCCGTCCGCCTCGGCGAACGCGAGCGCGGCCTGGACGGCCTCGTCGAGGTCGACGGTCTCGCCGATCTGGCCGCACGCGTTCGCGGCGTGGTCCTGCTTGTCGATGCTCGCGCCCTCGACCTGGAGGAAGAAGCCCTTGTCGCCGGTGTCGAGGAGGTCGATCGCCTTCTCGGTCATGGAGCGGAGCGTCGGCTGCTCGGCCGGACGGTCGGGGTTCGCGACGCAGGTCTGCGGGGCGGCGTCCGCTCCGCCGACCGTCGCCGGGGTGGGCGCGTAGCGGACGGGCAGGTTGCCGGAGTTGAACAGTCCGAGCACGGGCGCGTCCTGGTCGGCGACGGTCAGCGCGTCGAGCTGCGCGGCGGTGGCGGCAGTCGTGGCGTCCCCGAGCACCTGGAAGCCGCGCTCCGCGGCCTGCTGGAACAGCGGCTCGCCGCTCCAGTCGCCGGCGCGGGCGACCTGCGCGAAGCTGGCCGAGCCTCCGCCGAGGGTCAGGTCGGCGCGGGTGTCGAGGATCTGCTCGCTGATCGAGCCGAGTCCGCCGTTCTCCAGCGCGTCGTCGCCGCAGCTCGCGCTGTCGGGTCCGTAGCAGCTGCGGGCGTCGACGTGAGCGGCCTGCACGGCCGGGGTGGCGTCCTGGATCTCGGCGGTGGTGACGTTGCCGGTCTTCAGGCCGTTCGCCTTCGCGATCTCGAGGAGGGTGTCCTTGCGCTGCTGGTCGATGTCGACCGAGATGGCGTTGTCGTAGGTCTTGGTGCCGGTGGCCCAGGCGCTGCCGGTGGCGGCGGAGTCGGGCACGTAGTCCGGGGCGCCCTTGACGGCGCCCGTCGCCGGGTCGTCCGCGCGGTAGAGCGAGTAGGTCGTGTACTGGCCGGTGATCGGCAGGGCGTCGATCCCGGGGAAGCGGCCGGCCGCTCCGTACTGGTAGTTGCGGGCGACGGTGATCTCCGAATCGCCCATGCCGTCCCCGATGAGGAGGATGACGTTCTTCGCGTCCTGCTCCTTCACCGCTGCGCGCAGCGAGTCGGAGAGGTCGGCGTCGACCGGGGAGATGCGGGCGGCTCCGCCGGTGGCGGAGAGGTCGGCGGCACCGACAGCAGTGGCGGCGCCGGGTGCGGCCAGTGCGGCGGCGCAGACCAGAGCAGCGGCCGAGAGGGCCAGAGCGGAGCGTCCGCGGTTCGCGGAGCGGAACAGTCGTGTCACGTCGTGGACTCCTTGAGAGGTGAGACCCCGGAAAGGGGCACGCTCATCTCACTCCGGATCGCCCCGTCGGTGGGTGAACGGTGATGCATAGCTGAGTGAACTTTCCGACGAGGGCTCTCGGCCCCGGCGGCCCGCCGGAGCGTCCTGCCGACCGGCGTCCTGCCGACCGGCGCTCACCGGGAGCGTCGGTCGGCAGGGGCGCGGTCGCCGGGAGCCTTTCGGGTCAGCGCTGGACGAGCGGGACGGCGATGTCCGTGACGTTCGCACCGATGGCGCCGAGCGGAGTCGCCGTGCCGTTCAGCAGTCCGATCTCGTAGAGCGACCCGTTGACGGCGGCGAGGCCGACCGAGCCGATGGAGCTGCCGTTGCGGAGGACGGAGTAGATGTCGAAGCCGGTCGCACCCGCTGCGTCGAGGCCGAGCTTCCCGGTCGGCGCCAGGGTGCCGGCATTGGCCGGGGACTGGATGGCGATCTGGTCGAGGGCCGTGTCGAGGACGAACAGGGTGGTCGCGCTGTTCGCGTCGAGGTCGTTGTTCGTGTACGCGGCCCCGGCGACACCGGTGGCCACGGCGGGCGCGGCGTAGCTGAGCGTGCCGTCGGCGACCGTCGCGGCGCCCGCGGTGGCGAACGGCTGACGGAGGTTCTGGCCCGTGTCGCTGACCACGCGGAGCGCGTTCGCGGCGGGGTTGAAGTCGACGCCGAAGGAGGTGCCGCTCAGCGCCACGGTGAGACGGGTCACCTGGGTGGCCACCCCGGTGGACGGGTTGATGGAGTAGACGCCGGCGCTCGCCGCGTTGTCGCCGACGCCGTAGAGGGCGCCGTCCTGGACGCGGTAGTCGATGCCGATGAGCGCGGTGTCGCCGCCGGTCAGGCCGCTGACGGCGACGCGGTTCGTGACCTTGCCGGGCTTGGTCGGGTTGAACTGCACGAGCTTCGTGCCGCCGTCGGAGAGTCCGACGACCCGCAGCTTCGCCGCCACGGAGCGGACCGCGTTGATCAGGTTCCTGTCCGACGCGCTGCTGGAGTCGCTGGTCGCCGCGGCCGGAGCGACGCTGCTCGCACCGGCGAGCACGGGTGCCACCGCCATCACGCCCGCGACGGCGACAGCTGCGATACCGACTCTGATGTTCCTGGTCATCGTGCACTGCTCGAGACTTGCGGTCGCCGGAGATCGGCGGCTCGGAGGGGGATACCGTCCGGAGCGCGCGAGCGTTCATCCGATCCGGAGATCCGTGCCCCGTCACTCCAGAGAGCCGTCGGCGAACCGGCGGAGCGCGGCCGCGTAGCGGTCCGGGTCCCGGTGGTCGCTGTCGGTCAGGAGCAGCACCGAGCCGGAGACGGCGCGCGTGTACTCGCCGCGGCAGGGGAGGGTGACCACCGTCCTCAGTCCGGCCTCCCAGGCGGGGACGAGGGAGCCGAGGCAGCGCCGCTCCGGGGCGGCGTCCAGCGGGACGTCCCGCGCGTCCATCCGGGCGGACCGCAGCTCGTCGTGCCAGGCGCTGAAAGGCGCTCCGAGGGAGTCGTCGCCGAAGCGCTCCCGCCAGCCGGGGCCGCGCGCGAGGTCGAGGAGGCGTGCGCGCTCGGGGGATCCGTCGGCGGTGCTGGAGAGCTGCCGGAGGAGCGGGCCGGTCTCGACCGCCAGATGCTCGACGCAGTCCTGCCACAGCTGAGGCCAGGCGCGCTGCTCGTCGGCGCCGGGCTCCGCCGACCCGACCCGTTCCGGGGACCGCTCGAGCGGCGGCGGCCCGTCGCCCGCCGGAGTGAAGCCCCACGCTTCGCGGATCCAGAGGAGCTCGAGCAGCGCCGCGGGGTTGTCCTCGACCGTGATGACCATCTCCGACGGCCAGGGGTCGCCGGGAAGGGGACGGGATGCGCGCATGGGAGGGGCTCCTTCCGAGGGGATGAGGTCGGATCGTGCCGGAGAAGGCTCCAGGGAGGCTGGGCTCGCGTCGGCCGACGCGCCACTCCTCCGTGCTCCCAGCGGCGTCGCCGGTGATCCTCCGCGCCGGCGGTCCAGGACGGCGCCGAGCGCCTCCCGAATGTCGGTGCCCTCGACCTACACTCGGACGCGTTCGAACACATGTTCGATGCGACGAGGAGGGAGCCGACCGTGAGCGTGACCGTCGTGGAGCGCATCGCGACTCCGGCCTCGGACACCGTCGCCGTCACCTTCCTCGTCACCAGCGAGGCCGTGGCGGCGGGATTCCCGTCGCCGGCGCAGGACTACTTCGACGGGTCCCTCGACCTCAACGACCACCTGATCCGCGACAGGACGTCGACGTTCATCGTCCGTGTCTCGGGCGAGAGCATGGTCGGCGCGGGCATCAGCGACGGCGACGAGCTCGTGGTCGACCGGTCGATCACGCCGACGCACGGGAGCGTCGTCATCGCGATCCTCGACGGCGAGCTGACCGTGAAGCGCCTCGAGCTGCACCCCGGGCGAGTGGTGCTGCGGGCCGAGAACCCGGAGTACCCGCCGATC
>NZ_PSVQ01000054.1:0-18803 GCF_002932395.1 Rathayibacter sp. AY1D9 | reverse complement strand
CGGTCACCGGCCGCTCGGGCCTGTTCGGGCTCGCGGGCGTCGTGCTCCTCGCCGGGTCGCCGCTCTCGCCCGAGCCGATGGAGGAGGAGCGGGGGAGCAGAAGCGAGGGCCGGAGGCGCGGGCGCGCTCGCGGGCGTCTCCGCTCCTCCGCTCCCGTCCGCGGCGGCGCACCCCGCGAGGAGCAGCACGGCGCACAGTGCCGCCGCGCCGCTCCTCGACCGGGTGCCCACGATCAGGAGGCGGTGCGCCGGCGGGCGACGACCACTCCGGCCGCGCCGAGGGCGGCGACGGCTCCGAGGCCGGCCATCACGGCGAGACCGGACGGGCCCGTGGCGTCGCTCCCGGCGGCGGTCGCGCCGCCACCGGTCTGGAGGCCGCCGACCGGCACCTGCGAGAGCTGGCCGCGGACGACGCCAGCCGCATACGAGGCCGTGTGGGAGTCGCCCGCGAAGGCGGCGGGATCGGCCTCGAGGGCCTTCAGCGTGAATCCGGCGCCGGTGTCGGCCCCGTTCGCCTGGATGCCCGTGGTGAAGGGGCCCTGCAGGCAGCCGCTGCTGGTGCGGGGGCCGTCTCCGACCGGGGCCGGGTTCGGGAACGCGATGCGCGGCGGGCCCGCCTTGCCCAGCGCCGCCTGGTGGATGTGCGTCGCGGTGTTCGCGGGGCTCTGGTAGTCGCCGGTCACGCCGGTGAGGGTGATGTCGTAGCAGATGACGTCGAGGTCGCTGTTGACCCGGAAGGTCATCTCGCCCGTGGCGCCGGGCTGGCCGGGGGTCGCGGCGGAGTCGGCTTTCACGACCTGGTCGGGCGTCGCCATCACCGTGAAGGCGCTGGTGAACGAGGACGGCTCGGCGACCTCGGTCTCGGCCTGGGCCGGCGCGGCGGCGAAGAAGGAGGCGGCGGCGACGGCGGTGATGCCGCCGAGGGAGAGCAGGCGGCGGCCGGCGCGGTTCCGCGCGGGGGACGTCTTCGTCATGGTGGAGCCTTTCGATCGCGAGCGCCGAGCGGGCCCGATGCAGGGAGTACGGCCGGAGGCGGCGCCGCGTTCACTCCATCTGAGAGGATCTTCACGGAGACGGTCCTCGCCTCCGATGAACGCCGCCGCCGCCGCGGCCGTACCCCCTTCCGACGGACCACCGGTCCCGACGAGGAGGCGGTGTGGCGCGCACGGCGACGGCACGACGAGACGAAGGGCCCGCGATGCCGCGCGAGCACTCGGAGGTCCCGGCTCCGGTGGTGCGCCTCGAGCCCCGGACGGCGGAGTTCGACCCGGCCGCCGCCTTCGACGAGCACGGGTCCGCCCTGCTCGGCTTCGCGCTCAACGCACTGCGCGACCGCGGCCTCGCCGAGGACTGCGTGCAGGAGACGTTCCTGCGCGCCTGGCGCTCGCGGGCGAGCTACTCCGCCGAGCGCGCCAGCACCCGCACCTGGCTCTTCGCCATCGCCCGCAACGTCGTCATCGACGTGCACCGCTCGCGCCGGCGCCTGCCGCGCCTGGTCGAGGCCGAGGTTCTGGAGGAGGTGCCCGCGGAGGACCGCGACCCCCTCGAGCCGCTCGCGATCGCCGAGGCGCTCGCGCGACTCTCCGCCGAGCACCGGCAGGTCGTCGTCGCCGTCCACCTGCACGGCGAGACCTACGCCGAGCTGTCGGCCGCCACGAGCGTGCCGGTCGCCACCTTGCGCAGCCGCGCCTTCTACGCTCTCCGAGCGCTCCGCGGTCACCTCGCGGGCGCCGGACCCACGGACGAGGAGAGATCGTGATCGACCGAGACCAGCCCGACGGAGACGAGCCCGGCGGCCGCCGCGAGGAGCTCCTCGCCGCGGCCCTCGCCGGCGACCTCTCCGCCGAGGAGACGCGGGAGTTCGAGAGCCTGCGCGCCGCCGACCCCTCGATCGACCCCGAGCTCGCGTCGTTCGGTGCGGTGGTCGACCGGGTCGGCGCGCTGGGCCGCTGGGAGGAGGCGGAGCCGTCGCCGGAGCTGCGGTCGCGCGTCGCGGCGCTCGCCGGGGAGCGGCCCGAGCGCGCTGCGAGCGTGCGTGCCCCGCGCCGCCGTGCCTCGCGCCGCCGTGCCTCGCGCCTCCGTGCCGTCCTGGCCGTCGCCGCGGCGGCCGCGCTCCTCGTCGTGGGCGGCGTCGCCGGAGCGGCCCTGCGGTCCGCCGAGGAGCGCCCCGTCGCGGGACCGCCCGGGACGCTCGGCGCCGTCGAGGCGATCGCCTTCGACGAGCGGACGGAGGGCGTGACGCTCGACGGCTCGCTCGTGGCGCACACCTGGGGCACCGAGACGATCCTCCGCGGGACCGGCTTCACGCTCGGCGAGAGCTACGACCTCGTGCTGGTCACCGGCTCCGGTGAGCGGCTCCCGTCCGGCTCCTTCCTCGGCAGCTCCGCGGAGCTCGACTGCGAGATGAACGCGGCCGTCCTGCGCGAGTCCGTCGCCGCCGTCGAGATCACCGACGCCGGCGGCGCGCTCGTCGCCTCGGCCGCCCTCCCCGCCGTCACCTGAGAGCCGGCGGCGCGGGCTCGCGGCGCGGCTTCAGCTCGCTGACGAGCGTGCCCGCGACGATGAACCCCGCCCCGAGCAGTGCGAGCGCGGGGAGGCGGTCGCCGGCGAGGCGTCCGATCAGGCCGGCCCAGACGGGCTCGGCGGAGTAGATGATCGTGGCGCGCGACGGCGAGACCGAGCGCTGAGCCCAGTTCATCGTCAGCTGGATCAGGCAGCTGCTCGCCCCGAGCGCGAGCGCGGGGATCAGCCAGGCCCACGAGAACGCCGGGACCGCCTCGCCAGCGAGGGGCATCGAGGCGAACCCGAGCGCGCCGGCGACCAGCAGCTGCACCACGGTCACCCGGCCGAGGTCCACCCGTCCGGCGACGAGGCCGATCAGGATGATCTCCGCCGCGATCGGCAGCGTGCTCACGATCGTCGCCACCTCGCCCGCTCCGAGCGCGACGCCCGGCTGCGGGCCCGCGATCAGGAGCAGTCCGACGAACGCCAGCGCGACGCCCACCAGCGTCAGCACGCCCGGACGGCGACGGAACACGACCCACTGGAACAGCGGCACCAGCGGCACGTACAGCGCGGTGAGGAACGCGGAGGTGCTGCTCGTGATCGTCTGCAGCCCGTAGCTCTGCAGGCCGTAGCCCGCGAAGATCATCACCCCGATCGCGACGCCGGCCGCGAGGTCGATCCGCCGCATCCCCCGGAGCGACCGGTGGAACACGACCGCGCTGATCAGCCCCGCGATGGCGAACCGCATCCCGACGAAGAACAGCGGCCCACTGTGCTCCATCGCGATGTGCACGGCGAGGAAGGTCCCGCCCCAGATCGCGGTGATGCCGATGAGCGCCCACTCCGGACGCGTGAAGCGGAGGCCCCGGAGGGGCGAGATGTGCATCATTCTGCACATCCTAGGAGCATCAGGGGCCTGTCGGTGCAGAATAGTGCGCATGTCGGCTCCCGTCCTCGCCCACCTGGGCGGCAACCTCCGCCTCGCGCGGCGCGGAGCCGGACTGAGCCAGTCCGCGCTGGCGGCGCGCTCGGGCATCAGCCGGCGGACGATCGTCGCGGCCGAGGCCGGCGAGGCCAACATCTCGCTGACCGGAGTCGACCGCCTCGCGACCGCCCTCGGCACCACGTTCACGGCACTCGTCTCGGCCCCGGGATCCGCGCCCGCGGCGATCGACCAGGTCGCCTGGCGGGGAGCGGGCGAGGCGAGCGTCGCCGTCCTGCTCTCCTCCGTCCCCGCGCGCCGGGAGGCCCAGCTCTGGACCTGGACGCTCGGCCCCGGGGACCGCTACGACGCGCAGCCCGACCCCGAGGGGTGGCACGAGATCCTGCTCGTCGCCGTCGGCGCGCTCCTCCTGGAGCGGGAGGGCGAGGAGCCCGTGCGGCTGGAGCCCGGACGGCACCTCGCCTTCCCGACCTCGCGGCACTACTCCTACGTGAACGCGGTGGATGCCGTCACGACGCTCGTCCGGATCGTGGTCGACTGACGGGTCGGCGCCTCAGGCCCGCGAGCGCAGGGTCTCGAGCAGCGCCGCGGGGGTCTCGGGGTCGTCGAGGCTGATCGCGAACTCGCGCGAGCGGTCCGTCGTCACCACCAGCCCCGGCCCGGCGTGCAGGATGACCGCCGAGCGGCCCGGCATCACTCGGTACCCCCAGCCGCCCCACTCCGACGGCCGCAGCTGGGCCGTGCCGGCCGAGGCGATGGTGTCGAGCGGGATGCGGCGCAGCGGGATGCCGAGGGCGGTCGTGACGACGCGGAGGCCGCGGCGGTCGGCGGTCACCCTCAGGCGGGAGAAGGAGAGGAGCACCAGCGCGACGACGCCGAGGACGACGGCCGTCGCGATCGCCGGACCGGTGGCGCCCGCCGCGGCGAGCGTCGCGAGGGAGAGGGCCGCGCCCGCCGCCGTGGCGATCGCGGCGACGGCGAACACCGGGCCCGTCAGCGTCTGCGACCAGGCGCCGGTCTCCTCCGCCGCCAGCGGCAGGCGGCCGGCGGCGAGGCGGGAGGCGCGCCGGGTGCCCGGAGCGATCAGCGCGGGCACGACGGCGAAGAGCATCCCTCCGAGCAGCGCGAGCAGCCACCCGCCGAGCTCCGCCCCCTCGGCGCGCCCGGCCGCGAGCGTCGTGCCGACCGAGGTCGCCCAGGCGGAGGCGCCCAGCCCGGCCACGAGGCCGAGGGTCGCCAGCAGGAGCCGCGGGGCGCGCCCGACGACCGCCGCCACGAGGCCCGCGACGGCCGGGAGCCCGGAGAGCACGAGGGCGATCGCGAGCAGAGCGCCCGTCGACGCGGTCGCATCGGCCGCCCCGGTGCCCGACCAGTGCGAGGCGAGCTCCGCGGGCAGCGCGTCGTCCAGGACGAGGCGCGAGACGAGCACTCCGGCGGCGGGGAGCAGGAGGGACGCGGCGGCGAGGAGCTCGCGGCGGCGGTCGGCGGTGGCGGTCATGATCCGGTCCTCTCGATCAGGCGGACGAGCTCCGCCGGGGTGATGCCGCTGCGGCGGGCCTCCGCGAGCAGCTCGTCGACCAGGGCGGTCACGCGCACGAGCCCGGGCCCGGCCGACTCCGTGATCCACGCGCCGCGGCCCCGGCGCATCTGGAGGATCCCGTCGTCGCGCAGGGCGGCGTACGCGCGCAGCACGGTGTGCATGTTGATGCCGAGCGAGTCGGCGAGCTCGCGGGCGGGCGGCAGGCGGTCGCCCGCCGAGAGCTCGCCCCGGGCGACGGCCGAGCGCACCTGCGACTCCAGCTGGTCGGCGAGCGAGCCCGCCGCGGAGTGGTCGACCCGGAACAACATGTTCACAATGTTAGTAGAACAAGCAGTGCACCACCAGGCCCTCAGTGCAGCGCGAGCGACACCGCCAGCACCACCATCACGACCGCCACGGCCGCGTCGAGGATCCGCCAGGCCCCGCGGCTCCGGAACAGCGGCCGCAGCGCCCGCGCCCCGAAGCCGAGAGCGGTGAACCACAGCACGCTCCCGGCCGCCGCCCCCGCCCCGAACCACCAGCGCTCGTCGCCGTGCGTGTTCGCCACCGACCCGAGCAGCACGACCGTGTCGAGGTAGACGTGCGGGTTGAGCAGCGTGAGCGCCAGGCACGTGCCGATCGCCGTGCGGAGCGACGTCGAGGCGCCGGCCGGATCGCCGTCGAGGGTCCCCGGCCGCAGTGCGCGCCTCGCCGCCATCACCGCGTAGGCGAGGAGGAAGGCGATGCCGCCCCAGCGGATCACCACCAGCAGCCACGGCGCCGACTCCAGGACCGCTCCGATCCCCGCGATCCCGAGCACGATCAGCGCGGCGTCGCAGAGCGCGCAGATCGCGACGACGGCGGGCACGTGCTCGCGGCGGAGGCCCTGGCGGAGCACGAAGGCGTTCTGCGCGCCGATCGCGATGATGAGCGAGAGGCCGAAGCCGAGGCCGGAGAGGGCGGCGAGGAGGGGGGACACGCTCCGACGCTAGGGCGGGGCAGTTCTGTAGACCAGCTCATGCTCCTTCAGTACCGTAAGCAGCACTGATGCTGACAGACGACCTCGACCTCTCCCGCCTGCGCGCGCTCGCCGCCTCCGTCCGGTACGGCTCCTTCGACGCCGCCGCCCGGGCCCTGCACATCACCCCCTCCGCCCTCAGCCAGCGGATCAAGGCGCTCGAGACCGCCGCAGGCCGCGTCCTGCTGGTGCGCTCGCGCCCGGTCGTCGCGACCGAGGCCGGTGCCGGGCTCCTCCGCCTCGCCCGTCAGATCGAGCTCCTCGCCGACGACGCCGTCCGCTCGCTCGGCGGCGAGGACGCGGAGGGGGCGGGCCCCGTCGTCCTCCCGCTCGCCGTCAACGCCGACTCCCTGGCCACCTGGGTGCTGCCCGCGCTCGCCTCCGTCCCCGACGTCGTGGTGGAGCTGCACCGCGAGGACCAGGCGCACACGACCGCGTTCCTCCGCGACGGCACCGTGCTGGCGGCCGTCACCGGAGAGTCGGAAGCGGTGCTCGGCTGCACCGTCGCACCGCTCGGAGTGATGCGGTACCGCGCCATGGCCTCGCCCGCGTTCGCCGAGCGCTGGTTCCCTGACGGCGGCACGGCCGGCCTCGCGAGCGCTCCGCTGGTCGTCTTCGACGAGAAGGACCGCCTGCAGGACGACTTCCTCCGGGCCGCCGGCGTCGACGGCAGACCGCCGCAGCACCGCGTCCCCGGATCGACCGACTTCGAGCGGGCCGTGCGCCTGGGCATGGGGTGGGGGATGCTGCCCGAGCTGCAGGCCCCGGTCGGCGGCGAGGGCCTCGTCGAGCTGGGCGGCGACCCCGTCGACGTCCCCCTCTACTGGCAGCAGTGGGCCCTGCACACGCCCGCCCTCGACGCGGTCGCCGCGGCCGTCTCCGCCGCCGCGCGCGCTGCGCTCCGCTGACCCGCGCGCTGACCTGCGCCGCCGGGGAGGCGCTCAGACCGCGAACACGTCGCGGAGGGTCACCGTCTCGAGCGAGCGCTCGCGGAGGATGTCGACGAGCCGCGCGTAGACCTGCGTCACAGGATCGAAGTTCGCGTGCCCGATCACGATGTGCTGCGGCAGGAACCACTGGTCCGCGAAGCCGACCACCTGCTCCGGCGTGATCCGCCCGGAGTCCGAGAGCGAGCCGTACCAGAGCACCGTCGCCGTGTAGCCGATCGCCGACGCGGCGGCCCGGCTCCGCTCGTCCGTGTAGCCGAACGGCGGCCGGTAGAAGGGCGCCGCCTCCACCCCGTAGGTCGAGCGGATGAAGTCGCCGTTGCGGCCCAGCTCCTCCTGCACGCCGTCGCTCGAGAGGCTCGTCAGGTCGGCGTGCGACCAGGTGTGGTTCGCGAGCTGCACCTGCCCCGAGGCGACGAGCGGAGCCAGCAGCGGCGCGTTCACGGTCCACGAGTCGTACTTCCCGTTGAGGAAGAAGGTCAGCCGGGTGCCGGTGTCGCGGGCGAACTGCGCGTAGGCGGCGACCACGTCGGAGTCCGCGCCGTCGTCGACGGTCCAGGCGAGCGTGCTCCCCTCGCCGGGCAGCTCCGAGATCGTGCCGGAGGGCAGCGGCGCCTTCCGCCGCACCGGAGCCGCCGCGGCGGTGGTGGTCGGCACGGGGCGGGGAGGGGTCGGGACGGCCGTCGGCGCGGCGGACGGCAGCACCGCCGCCGGCGCCGTGCTCGGCGGGAGCGCCGCGGGAGCGGGCCGGGCGGGCGTGCACCCCGTCAGCGCGACCGCCGAGGAGGCGATCCCCAGCAGCAGCGCGCGTCGCCTCAACCGGTCCACGGGCCCCCCTCGCGAGCCCCGTCCCCCGGAGCGTCCCCGCGACCGTAGCGGTCGGGGAGGGAACGGGCAACGCGGCGCGACACCCCTCCCTCCCCGCAGCCTCTACCGGAAGGTGCGCCTGACCGCGTTGTTCGCCGGCGTGGGATCGGTGGCGGCGGTCGACACCCTGGCGTCGATCGTCGTGGCGGCCGGCCGGTCGACGAGCGTCACCGAGTAGGTGGTGCTCCGCCCGGCCGAGACGCTCGGCGCGGTCCAGGTGAGGACCGTCGTGCCCGCGGCCGAGCCCTTCGTCTGCACGGCGCCGGGCGCACTCGCCACCGTTCCGCTGACGACGACCCGGGTGGTCGTCGTCGCCGCGTCCCGGGTGCCGGTGTTCCGGACGGTGATCGTGCCCGAGAGCGGGGCCGTCGCCGCCAGTCCCGGCGCCGGCGCCAGCGTCAGCGTCAGGTCGGCGCGGGTGGAGGACTTCACCTGCAGCGACTGCGTCACCGAGGTCGCGGCGAGCCACGCCGAGTCGCCCGCCTGCGTGGCCCGGACGGTGCAGCTCGCCGCGCCCGTCAGCCGCACCGTCGCCGTGCCCGCGCCGGTCGCGGTCAGCGTGCAGCTGCCGCTCGCGTACAGCTTCACGGGCAGACCGGAGGAGGCGGTGGCCGCGACCGGGTAGGCGATCCCCTTCTCGGGCGAGGACGGCATCGCGGTCGAGAAGGCGACCTTCTGCGCCTTCTTCTTCTGGGGGACGACCGCGGCGACCGCGATCGACTGGGTCGCCTGGGGAGCCGCGTCGTGCGAGGCGTCGCCGGCCTGATCCGCGGTGACCGTGCAGGTGCCGGATCCGCTGAAGGTCACGACGCCGCTCGCGAGCGAGCACGCGCCCGTGGCGCCGATCGTGACCGGCAGGTCGGAGGAGCCGCCCGCCGCGGTCGGCGTGTAGCGGCCGCCCGCGGTCGCCGTGCTCGGAGCCGCGGAGGTGAAGGCGACGGTCTGCAGCGCCTTGCCGATCGGGAAGGTCCGGACGACCTGCTCCGCGGGTGCGTGAGCGTCGTCGCCGGCCTGGTCCAGCGTCAGCGTGCAGGTGCCGACGGAGTCGTAGGACACCGTGCCGTCCTCTCCCAGCGAGCAGGAGTCGGAGGCGTCGAGCACCGGGTCGGCGCTCGACGGGCCGCGGATGATCGACGGGGTCCAGGAGCCGCCGATCCGGGCGTCCGTCGGAGCGGCGTCGCGGAACGTCACCGCTCCCGCCGCCGCGCCGACCTCCACCGACTGCGAGATCCGCGGAGCCGCCGAGTGGCGCTCGTCCCCGGCCTGGTCCGCGGTCACCGTGCAGGTGCCGGAGCGGGTGAAGGACACGACCCCGCCCGCGATCGTGCAGGACCCGGCCGCTCCGAGCACCACGGGGGCGCTCGACGCGCCGGCCGTCACGACGGGCGTGTAGGAGCCCCCCGCGACCGCCGCGTCGGGGACCGGCGAGGCGAACGCCAGCGTCTGGCCGAGGGCGCCGATCGCGAAGGTGCGGACGGCCTGCGGAGCGGCGCCGTACCGCGAGTCGCCCGCCTGGTCGAGCGTCAGCGTGCAGGTGCCGACGGAGTCGTGGGACACGACTCCTGCGGCCGCCGAGCATGCTCCGGAGGCGGTCAGCACCGGACGCGCCATGGAGGGCCCGGCGATGATCCGCGGGGTGGTCGTCCCGCCGACCGTCGCGCCGGTCGGCGCGTTGCCGCCGAAGGAGACGGTGCCCGCGAGCAGTCCGACCGCGATCACCTGCGAGGCCCGCTCCGCCGCGTCGTACCGGGCGTCGCCCGTCTGGTCGGCGGTCACCGTGCAGGTGCCCGATCCGGTGAAGGCGACGACCCCGTTGGTGAGCGTGCAGGACCCGGAGGCTCCGAGCACCACGGGCCGCCCGGAGGCTCCTCCGGTCGCGGTCGGACGGTAGGTGCCGCCTGCGAGCGCCGAGTCCGGCGCCTGCGAGGTGAAGGCCACGGTTTGCGCGGTCCGGGTGATCTCGAAGCTGCGCACCGCCGTCGGCGCTGCGCTGTGGCGGGAGTCGCCCGCCTGGTCCAGCGTCAGCGTGCAGGTGCCGGCAGAGTCGTAGGAGACCAGTCGGAAGGGCCCGACGGAGCAGGCGCCGGAGGCCGTCAGCACCGGGGGAGCACTGGAGGGGCCGGCGACGACCGCGGCCGTCGAGGAGCCCCCGACTCGGGCCTCGGCCGGAGCATCGCCGCCGAACGCGACGGTGCCCGCGAGCTGCGAGACCGCGACGGTCTGCGAGGCCTGCGCCGCCGCCGCGTAGCGCCCGTCGCCCGCCTGGTCCGCCGTGACGGTGCAGGTGCCGCTGCCGGCGAAGGTGACGACGCCGTCGGCGAGCGTGCAGGCGCCGGTCGCTCCGATCGTCACGGGGAGCCCGGAGGCGCCGCCCGTCGCGGTCGGAGTGAGCCTGTCGCCGGACGTGGCCGTCGACGGCGCGGTCGAGGTGAAGGCGACGGTCTGCGCGATCGCGGTGATCTCGAAGGTCTGGACCGCCCGCGCGGTGCCGTAGGCGGCGTCGCGGTAGTGGATCGCCGTCAGCGTGCAGGTGCCCGCGGAGTCGAACCGGACGGCGCCGTTCTCGCCGTCGGAGCAGGCGCCCGAGACGCTGAGCACCGAGGGGCCGGAGGACGGGCCGCGCGTGAAGGCGGGAGTGAAGGATCCGCCGACCTCCGCGTCGGTCGGGACGGCGGTCGTGAACGCCACGGAGCCGGGCGCGTAGCCGACCTCCACCTCCTGCACGGCGGGCCGGGCGCTGTCGTACTGCCGGTTGCCGTTCTGGTAGGCGAAGACGCCGCAGACGCCCTTCGTGGTGAAGGTGACCACGCCGTCCTTCGCCGAGCACGACGCGGTGGTGAGGAGGAACGGAGCGATGCCCGAGGCGCCGCCCTCGATCACGGGGCGGTACGTGTCCCCGAGGACGGCGCCGACCGGAGGCGCGCTCGTGATCCGGACCGTCTGCGGGAGGAAGTAGATCGAGTACTCCTGCTCGGCGTGCCGCGCGGGCCAGTAGCCGTCTCCGGGCTGGTCGAGGGACAGCACGCAGAGCCCGGCCCCGTCGTTCCGCACGGTCACTCCGTCCGGGAGGATCGAGCAGTCTCGGCTCGCGGAGAGCACGGGCACGCCCTTCGACGGGCCGGGCACGATCGTCGGCCGGTACGTCTCGAGCGACATCGCGTGCGGGGGCGCGGTGCTCCCGAAGGAGAGGTTCCCCTCGGGAGTCCCGACCGTGATGACCTGCCGGACCTGCGGAGCGGCGTCGTGCCGATCGTCCGCGGCCTGGTCGATCGTCACCGTGCAGGTGCCGTCGCCGAAGAACGTCACCACGTCGTCCGCGATGGTGCAGTTGCCGTTCTCGATCACCGCGATCACGAGCGGGTTGCCCGAGCCGCCGCCGGTCGACTCGACCGTGTACCGGTCGTCGGTGAACACCCGGTCGGGCGGAGTCGAGGTGACGACGACGGTCTGGGGGATCCGCGAGATCGGGACGAAGCGCACCAAGCCGTCGGCGGCCGCGTACACGTCGTCGCCCGGCTGGTCGAACTGCACGCCGCAGGTCGAGGGCTCGGTGTAGGTCAGGATCTGCGCACCCGTCGCGTCGGGGGCGACGGTGCAGCCGAAGAAGGTCCTGACGAGCACCGACAGTCCCGAGCTCGAGGTCGCCGTGGCGACGCCGGTCGACTCCAGGACGCCGGTCTTCGGCACCGCGACCGTCAGCGTCTGCGACGCCTTCGCGACCTCGAGATCGAAGGAGGCGCGCCCCGCGGTGTAGTGGTCGTCGCCGGCCTGATCGGCGGTCACGGTGCAGGTGCCGCCGCGCGTGAAGGTCACGACGCCGTCGGCGATCGCGCAGGATCCGGTCGCTCCGATCGAGACGGGGCTCCCGGAGCCGCCGCCGGTGGCCGTCGGGGTGAAGGTGCCCAGCGCCGTCGGCGCGGTCGGCCGCGAGGAGGTGAAGGCGACCGTCTGCGAGAACTTCCGGACCGTGATCCGGAACGAGGACGTGCCGGTGTTGCCGGCCTCGTCGTCCGCGCTGCAGTCGACCGTCGTGTCCCCGATCGGGAAGACGCTCCCCGAGGCGGGCGTGCAGGTCGAGCCCACGGCTCCGTCGACCGCGTCCTCCGCGGAGGAGGCGAAGGTGACGACGGCGCCGGAGACGTCGACCGGCTCGGCCGTGACGGCGGCGGGCACGGTCACGACGGGGGCAGAGCGGTCGGCCAGCGCGAAGGTGCCGGGGATCGACCGGAGGGTGTAGTTCGGCCCCGCATCGCCTCCGTCGCACCTGGTGACGTAGTCGCCGACGGGCGTGCGCGCTCCGACCGTCACCTTCCCGGTGCCGTCCGCCGTGTAGTAGGCGCCGGTCGGCTCGGTGACGAAGCGGTCGGTTCCAGCGAAGCCGTCGGCCGTGCAGGTGACCGTCGGGGCGGTCGCGGTGCCGTGCGCCTGCGTCCCGGCGCTCGACGCGGTCACCGTGAGGGGCGCCGGCGAGATCGTGAGCGCGCCGTCGATGGTGATCAGCTGTCCCGAGGGGTTCGTCAGGCCGGAGCAGCGCGTGGGGTAGCGGCCGACGGGGGTCGTCGCGGAGAGCGCCAGCGGCGTCCTGAATCCGGTGTCGGACGCCGCGAAGGCGCCGCAGGAGACGGTCCCCGAGGGGGAGCCGGTCACGGAGGCGGTGATCGCGGGGGGAGTGGATCCGTAGGTCGATGAGGGCGAGGAGGCGGTCACCATCGGGACAGCCGCGACGATGCGCAGCGCGCCGTCCTTGTACCCCGCGATCGTGTAGTCGCTGCTGACCTTCGTGCCGCTGCACCGCGTGGTGAAGGTGGTGAAGGTGGAGGTGGGCCAGTTCGGGATCAAGCGGTAGATGACGTCGTCCGCCGTGACGATCGGCCGGTAGACGCCGGCCGTGAGCGGGGCGCCGAAGGTGTCGGAGCCGACGAAGGCGGCCGTGCAGCGCAGGTCGGGGGACGGCGCGCCTCGCGGGTAGTCGACCGTCGGAGCGGTGACCGTGAGCGCCTTCGGCTTCGCCGTGAAGCTCTGCAGGGGCTCGCCCGCCCAGCCCAGAGGAGCGAGCGCGTCGAGCCTCGCCGCGAGCGTGCAGACGCCGGCGTGGAGCACGGTCACCCTCATGCCGCTGACGGAGCAGGTCTCGGTGGTCCTGCTGCTCAGGACGATCGTGCGGCCGGGCACATCGACGGCCTGCGCGTAGGGGCTCGCGTCGAAGGAGTCGCCGTACGCCTTCTGCGGGAGCGTCGACAGGTCGAAGCGCACGCCGCCCACCGCCACGGTGGCCGGCTCGCTGCGGACGCTGCCGCCGCAGGTGGTCAGGGTCGCCCGGTAGCGGTAGGAGCCGGTGGGATCGGGGCCGGCCTCGAGGAACGCGGTCCCGTCCTCCCGGGCGCCCGCCCGGCCGAGGGCGGGCTTCCACGTGGCGCCGCCGTCGGTGGACCTCTCCCACGACACGGCGGGGATGCCGCCGTAGACGGCCGAGACGCTCACGCCCATCGTCAGCGTGTAGATCTGGTTGGTGACGCCCGCGATGTCCGAGGGCTGCCGGGTGATGACGGGTGCCGCGGCGCACGCGCGCACCTCGTGGCGCAGAGCGGGGAGCGCCGACCAGCTCCCTCGTCCCGCCTCGGCGGGGGTGATGGTGTCGGGGTAGTGCGCGCGGATCTCGTTCCAGCCCTGCGGGATGTCCCTCGTGGTCAGAACGCCGACGCCGTCCGCGTCGAGGGTCACCCTGCTGGTACCTGCACCGGTGAGGATCTCGACGGTGCCGCCGGCGGCCACCGGCCGGCCCAGGCTCGGGATGGTCACCTTCGCGGTGACGGTGACCTCCTGCCCGAGCATCGAGAAGTCGGGGGTCCGCGTCACGGTCACGGCGGTGTCGTACACCGGAGCGACCACGGGGTCGGCCGCCGTCGGGCCGGCCGTCTGCGAGATCCTCGTCACGCTCGGGTGCACGTAGCTCGAGCCGCCGCCGCCGGCGCCGGGGTCGTTCATGACGCCGAGGGTGTCGTTCATGCTGCCGAACACGTAGGGCGATCCGCCGCCGCCGCCGTACCACCAGCCGGCCCCGCCGCCGCCGCCGCTGTGGCCGGGGAACGAGCAGTTGCCGCCGCCGCCGCGGGAGGCGCCGGCGTCGGCGCCCTTGCCGTCGTTGAGGAACACGCCCCACTGGCCGTTGTTGCCGTCGGCGCACTCGCCGAACGTGCTGTAGCCGCGGGCGCCGGGCGAGCCGCCCGAGCTCTGCCCGGCCGCGCCGCCGCCGCCGCCGTCGGCCGCGTTGTTCCTGCCGCCGTTCCCGCCGCCCCTCGCGCCGCTGCCGGCGTCGGCGTCGCCGCCGACCGAGGACCGCCCGCCGCCGCCTCCGCCGCCCGCCGCCACGGCGAGGGCGTGCTGACAGCCGTCCGAGCCGGCCGTGCTGAGGTACTGGGCGTCGCCGCCCGCGCCGCCGGAGTCGCCCCCGTAGACGCCGCCGTTCACGTAGCGCGTGGCGCCTGCCGCTCCGGCCGGGGCGCCGGCGAGGCGCCCGATCTCCAGCACCTGCCCGGGCGTGACGGGCACCTCGACGACGAGGCTGGAGCCGCGTCCGCCGGCGTTGCCCGTCCCGAGGCCGCTCGCACCCTTCCCGCCGTTCTGTCCGCTGAGGACGGCGCGGACCGTCGAGACCCCGGTCGCGGGAACGGTGTACTGCGACACCGTCGAGACCTTCGGGGAGGTGAAGCACGCGGTGCTGAAGACCGGCGCCGCCGACGCGGTCGGCGCGGCCACGACGCTGAGTCCTGCGCCCGCTACGAGCACGGCCGCGGCGACGAGGGAACGGAGGAAGGACTGGCGCATGTGCTGCTACTCCCGGCTGCTGCCGGGAGCGGGCGCCCGCGGTCGGCTCAGAGTAGGGCGGTAGTCGACCCGCGAGGAAGGCGCAAGATACACGAACGCCCTGCTCGGGGGGTACGGGAGGCCACTTCTGCCGGAACCTCCCAGGAAGTCCCCGTGCACGTCCGGGCAGCGTCCCCACCCTGTCGGGGCAGTGTCCCCACCCTGTCCGGGCAGTGTTCCCACCCTGTCGGGGGAGTGTCCCCACCCTGTCGGGGCAGTGTCCCCACCCTGTCGGGGGAGTGTCCCCACCCTGTTGCGGCCGCCGCCCGGATCGCGTAGCCTAGCGAGGTTGCGTGCATCTGCACGCGCTTGCGTGCTGCCCACCGGGCAGGAGCTCCGGCTCCGGCCGGACAGGCGGGCGGTGCGCCGACAAGTGACCTTGGGTGGATCGGGCGGGGCTTCGTGCCGCGCGTGATCCACGGTAACCACACATGGAGGAAACCATGGCAGCAGTCTGCCAGGTGACCGGAGCCGTCCCCGGCTTCGGGCACGCCATCTCGCACTCGCACCGGCGCACCAAGCGCCGCTTCGACCCGAACGTGCAGAAGAAGACGTACTACGTGCCGTCGCTTCGCCGTAACGTCACCCTGACCCTCTCGGCCAAGGGCATCAAGGTCATCGACGCCCGTGGCATCGAGTCCGTCGTCAAGGATGTTCTCGCTCGCGGGGTGAAGATCTAATGGCCAAGCAGCAGGACGTCCGTCCGATCATCAAGCTCCGTTCGACGGCCGGCACCGGTTACACGTACGTGACCAAGAAGAACCGCCGCAACGACCCCGACCGTCTCGTGCTCAAGAAGTACGACCCCGTAGTGCGCAAGCACGTCGACTTCCGCGAGGAGCGCTAAGTATGGCCAAGAAGAGCAAGATCGCCCGCAACGAGCAGCGCAAGGTGATCGTCGACCGCTACGCCGCCAAGCGCCTCGAGCTGAAGAAGGCCCTGGTCGACCCGGCCGGGACCGACGAGACCCGTGAGGCCGCCCGCGTCGGCCTCCAGAAGCTCCCCCGCAACGCCTCGCCCGTCCGCGTCCGCTCGCGCGACGCCGTCGACGGCCGCCCCCGCGGCAACCTCACGAAGTTCGGCATCTCGCGTGTCCGCTTCCGTGACATGGCGCACCGCGGCGAGCTGCCCGGCATCACCAAGTCCAGCTGGTGACCCGGCGCCGCTAGCGGCGTGAACGATCGAAGGCCCGTGATCCATCGGATCGCGGGCCTTCGTCGTCCCGCCGGCGGACGTAAAATGTGCGGATGACCGACTCCAGCCTGCCCACCGTCGCCGAGATCGCGGCGCTCATCGACCACGCGATCCTGAAGCCCGAGCTCACCCGCGCCGAGGTCGACGCCCAGCTCGACGAGGCGCGAGCGTCCGGCGTGTTCAGCGTCTGCGTCCGCCCCTCCGACATCGCCCACTCGGTCGCCCGGCTCGAGGGCTCCGGCGTCCTGGTCGGCACGGTCATCGGCTTCCCCCACGGCACCACCTCCACCGCGGCGAAGGTCGCGGAGTCGCGTCAGGCGCTCGCCGACGGCGCGTCCGAGCTCGACATGGTCGTCAACATCGGCCGCCTCCGGAGCGGCCTGCTCCAGGACGTCGAGGACGACGTCCGCGCCGTGGTCGAGGCCGCCGAGGGCCACGTCGTCAAGGTCATCCTCGAGACGAGCCTCCTCGACGACGAGCAGGTCGTCGAGGGCAGCCGGGCCGCCGAGCGCGCCGGCGCGGACTTCGTGAAGACCGCCACCGGCTTCGCGGGCGGAGGCGCGAACGAGCACGACCTCCGCCTCATGCGCGGCACCGTCTCGGAGGCCGTCCAGGTGAAGGCGTCCGGCGGCGTCCGCGACCTCGACACGCTCCTCGCCTACCGCGGCCTCGGCGTCACCCGCTTCGGCACCAGCGGCTCCGCGACCATCCTCGGCGACCTCGCCGCGCGGCACTCGGGCGACTCCTCCGCGGCACGTGTCGACTCCGCCTCCTACTGACGGAGCGGCCGACGAGGGCCGCACCGCACCCGCCGACCGGATGACGCCCGTGCGCCTGCGCCCGGGCCGCGCCGGCCGGTGGGCGGAGCGGACCCGCCGCCCCCTCGACGAGATCGCCCGCGCCCTCAAGGAGCGCGTCTACGCGACCTTCACGGGCCTGGCCGTGGTGATGATCTACCTCGTCGGCGACCACCCCGACGCGGTCCACGCCCTCCAGAGCCTCGTGATCTCGATCATCGGGATCTCGGCCGCGGGCTTCGTCGCCGAGGTGATCGCGCACCAGGTCGTGCACGCCTCGGCGCCCTCGCGCTCCGAGACGCACACCATGCTGCGGATCGCGGGCGGGGCGCTCGCCTCGGCGTCGCTGCCGGTCCTCGCGCTCGGTGCCGCGGCGCTGGGCTGGATCGACGCGACGGTCGCGCTGCGGATCGGCGCGGGCGTCTACGTCGCCACGCTCGCGGGGATCGCCCTCATCGCCGTCGTGCGCGCGGGCCTCTCCCGGAAGGAGAGCATCTTCTCGCTGCTCGGGATCGTGGGCCTCGGCGTGCTGGTCGTCGGCGTGCTCGCGCTCGCGCACTGATCCGGAGGCGCCGCCGCGCGTAGGCTCGGACGGATGACGTCACGCACCAGGGTCGAGCTCGGCCGCCGGGAGGACCTCGGCGCCGACTGCGCGAACTGCTTCGGCCTGTGCTGCGTGGCCCTCGCCTTCGCCCGCTCCGCCGACTTCCCGTTCGACAAGCGCGCCGGGGACCCGTGCGTGAACCTCGACGGCGCGGACGCGTGCACGATCCACCGCCGGCTCCGGCCGCAGGGCTTCGTCGGCTGCACCGTCTTCGACTGCTTCGGCGCCGGCCAGAAGGTCTCGCAGCACACGTTCGGCGGCGTCTCCTGGCGGTCGGATCCGGCCGTGCGCGAGCGGATGTTCGCGGTGTTCCCGCTGATGCGCCGCCTGCACGAGCTGCTCTGGTACCTCGACTCCGCACTGGCGCTTCCCGGTGTCGGCGCGCCGCTCCTCGACGAGCTGCGCGAGCGGTTCGACGCGGTGCACGCGCACACCCTCGGTGAGCCGGAGCAGGTGGTCGCGGTCGACGTCGACGCGGAGTACGGAGCGTCCCGGCCGCTCCTGATCGCGGCGAGCGCGGCCGCTCGCGCAGCAGCGGCGCCGGCTGCCCGCCGGTCGAGGGGCCGTCGGCTCGCTCCGGGTGCCGATCTGGCGGGCGCACCACTCCGGAACGCGGACCTGCGAGGGGCGGACCTGCGGGGCGCGCTCCTCCTCGCCGCGGACCTGCGGGGTGCGGATCTGCAGCGGTGCGACCTGCTCGGGGTGGACCTGCGCGACGCTGATGTGTCCGGCGCGCGGCTCGCCGAGGCGGTCTACCTCACCCAGGCGCAGGTGAACAGCGCTCGAGGGGATGCGGCGACCACGCTGCCGTCGCTCTTCGAGCGCCCGTCGCACTGGGGCGGCTAGGCCGCCGGGTCAGAGGCTGCGGGGGCCGCCCAGCGACTCGTCGCCGCCCTCGTCGTCGAAGCCGAGGGCCTCGACGACCTCGCGGCCGAGGAGGTGCGCGCCGCTCCAGCCCTCGATGACGCACCGGGGGAACGCCTCGCGGTCCGGGGAGCCGAGCCATGCGGCCGCGGCCTCGCGGGCCCACGCCTCGGAGGCGTACACGCCGATGATCTCGGTGCGGTCGTCCCACGGCGTCGCGGTCGAGAGGACGAAGTGGTCACCGTTCACGATCGGATCTCCTCCGGCTCTCGGGGTTCAGCGACCCCGTGGGAGTGCGGGACCGGACCGGACGCTACCCGCGGGCGGGGGAGCGCGTCTCCGGGGTCGACACGAGCGCGGATGAAGGCTACGGGAACGTCGAGCGCGGCGCGATCACCCGATGGTCCCACGCAGGCGGGCGTTCAGCCCACCCAGAGCCGTCGCGATCTCGTTCTCGTCACTTCCGGGGAGGAGGGCGCCGCCCTGCTCGAGGCCGTGGCGCAGGGCCTCGACCTCCTCAGGGGGGAGGCCGCCGCTGTCGAGGAGGGCCTGGAGGGCAGCGAGGATGCCGACGAGGGCGACGGCGTCGTCCAGGTCGAGGGGGCGGACGCAGGACTTGTCCATGTCATCGCTCCTGTTCGGGTCAGGGGTTCGGGGGCGGGGGCCCCGCGTCGGGGTGCGG
>NZ_PSVQ01000053.1:0-19130 GCF_002932395.1 Rathayibacter sp. AY1D9 | reverse complement strand
ACGTCAACCAGCTCGCCAAGTTCGCGAACACCGAGGGCCGATTCCCTGACGAGGCTGCGGCGATCTACCGCGAGTTCCAGAAGCTCGCTCCCGAGATTCGCGACGCCGTTCGTCGGGTGGCCGGCCTGTGATTCCGAACGTCACCTACGGCGGCCGCATGGACGGCCTGATGACCTACCTTGCGGGCGAGGGGCGCTCGAACGAGCACACCGAACAGCACCTCATCGCCGGCAACGGCGCGATCATGGCGATGCACGGAGAGAGCGTCCTCGACCACGCCGCCGCGCTCGCTGTCGCGCGCGATCTGAACCTCCCCAAGGAGGCATTCGGCGTCACCGTGCAGCGCGCGGAGAAGGTCACCGACCCGACCACCGGTGAGCTGATGATCGACTCCCGTACCGGGAAGCCGGTCACCGAGAAGGTCGACGCCGACGTGTGGCACTGCTCCCTCTCGCTGAAAGCCGAGGAGGGGCAGTTGAGCGACGAGAAGTGGGGCCAGATCGCCACCGAGTTCGTGCGCCGAATGGGGTTCGCTGGCGAGGACATCGGCAAGGCCGACTGTCGGTGGGTCGCCGTGCGGCATGGTCTCTCGAAGAACGGCAACGATCACATCCACATCGCCGTCTCCCGAGTGCGCGAGGACGGCACGAAGGCGTACATCCCCTACGACAAGCGCCTCGCCCAGAAGGTCAGCCGTGAGCTGGAACGCGACTTCGACCTACAGCCTTTGCACGCTCCGGAGCGCGAGCTTGGTGAGCGCGGAGTCGTCCCCGGCGAGCGTGAAGCTGCACGCCGACGAGGCGCCGTCGAGGTCGACGCACACCGACTCGAACGCGCCGTCCGCTCAGCCGCGACCAGTTCCGCGGACGAGGGTGAGTTCGTGCGTCGAATGCGCCAGGCCGGGGTGCTCATCCGCCCCCGCTACGCCGCCGGTCGAGACGACGTTGTCGCCGGCTACTCCGTCGCGCTGCGCCCCGACAAGGGAGCGCCGGTCGTCTGGCACGGCGGTGGGCGCCTCGCTCGCGACCTGACCCTTCCGGAGTTGCGGAAGGGCTGGCCGGACGAGCCACAGACTGCCCAGGCAGCCGTGGACGAGTGGCGCGCCACCGCGAAAAACCCGTGGCGGTACGAGCCGGTGAAGCCTGGCCGCGAGGAGGCCGAGCTGTCGAGTGACTTGTACTCAACCTACGCCGAGGACATGACCCGGCTCCACGACTACCTGAGCACCGTCGACCCGTCCGATCGGGCGACGTGGGCTCACGCTGCACGAGAAGCATCCGGGGCGTACGCAGCGTGGTCGCGGCGCCTCGAGCCGACTCCCGGACCGCTGGCCGAAGCGTCGCGCCAGCTCGCCCGATCCGCGCACCTGCGCGCGCACGAGTCGACGCCGCGGCCGACCGCGATGCCGTCGATGGCCGGCACGACGATGCTGATCCTCGCGACAGCCGGGAAGCGCAACAAGGCCGCCGAGGAGGCGATGTTGCTGCGCCAGATCGTGCGCACCACGCGGGCGATTATGGACGCCCACAAGGCCGCTGGCGACGCGCGACGCACCCAGGAGCTCGCGGGGACGATCCGGAACCAGTTGAAGGCGGTTCACGAGGGCTACAACGCGCAGATCCAGAAAAACGCCTGGGATGCTCTGCCCGAGGACACCCGTCGCGCACGCGAGACAGTGCAGGCGAGTTTCGCGACCGGGAGCCCGGTGCCGACGAAGCTCACCAAGGCTGCGCCGGACGCCACATCTATCGCTGCCCCGCAGCGCGGCGCTGAGCCGCGCGAGCGCGACGGACGCGACCGCTAGACCTACACGAGTGAAGGGGAGGCATCACTATGGCTGACGACGACGGAGGCGTGGAGGAGTCCATCAACTCGTCCGCACGGATCGCGCTCACAATCGCGGTCCAGCTGGGCGAGAAGCTGGCTCGCGCGTACCAGGAGGCGATGCGTGAGGCTCAGCAGCGCAGCGCGATCGAGGCGCGCGAGCTCGCAGCCCGCTACGAGGCTGAGCGGGCGTCTGCACGGCAGGCCGTGACAGTCGTCAACGATCCCCAGTGGTGGGATCAGGCGACCGTGCATGACGTCGCCCGCGTCGCTGAGACGGCCGCGGCGTGGAAGGACGCGGACCCGCAGATCGCGTCCGCCAGCGCCCTGATCGCGTCCGAGGCGAAGGAGCGCTACGGCGTCGACGTCGCCACGCTGCAGGGCATCGCCCGCGACACCCCGACCGAGCTGGACCTCGCGAAGCAGTGGGCCACTACCGCCGCACCCGAGGGGTACCACCGGCACGACGAGGACCGTCTCACCATGCCTGTCGGAGACGCCCGAGAGCCCAATCTTTCGGCCGAGCGTGCTCTCATCGAGGACTACCGCGCAGCGGTCGCAGGCGACATTCCCGCGATGCACGTAAGCCTTGCGGAGGAGTGGAAGCGCGCCAACGATCCGGTCGGCTACCAGGACTACCGCGTCGAGACGGCCGTCGCCTTCGATGACGACGGACGGGTGCAGCCCGCAGACCCGGCCGTTGCCGAAGCCGCCCGCGCCGCTCTCGTGCAGGAGTGGCGCACGGACCAGACCGGCGGCTCTGCCGTCGACGCAGCGGATGCCGAGCGGGCACAGTCGCAGCGCGACGTCACCGAAGCTCAGGTGATGGTCACGGAGGCCGACCGCCTCGACCGCGCCAACGACGCATCCCAGAACACGTCCGTCGAGATCCCCGTCGACGGCGAGCGTCGCGCCGATGAGCTCGAGCAGCAAGCTGCTCAGTACGACCGAGACGCGGAGGCCGGCGGGACACCCACGCAGAGCCCTGAGGAGCTGCGTAGCCTCGCTGAGGACGCTCGTGCCCAGGTCGCGCTCTACCGAGACGACAGCGGCCAGCAGAGTGCCCCCGACGCTCCCGCACCCGCTCAGGAGGGGCGTGCGGCCGCGGCACGCTCCGAAGGAGAGCTTGCGTACGACAGTGCCGAGCGGCGAGCACACACCGCAGCATCGATGCAGGCTCAGAACGTTCCCGAGGAGCAGGTCAACGCGCGGATGACCGTCGACGCCTCCTTCGCCACTCCTGCGCGCGGCGCGGAGGCCACGAAGCGCACTCGCGTCCCCTCGACGCGAGGCGCGCGTGGCCAGGGTGCTCAGATCGAGCGGTCCGAACCAGGTCGCTGACGCTGGAACAGAGAAGGGCCCGCGACACCGGTTGGTGTCGCGGGCCCTTCTCTGTCCGTCGTCCTCAGCCCTGTGCGTCCTCGGGAAACATCCCGGTCGGAGGGGCTGTGTAGGGAAGCATGTCGCCCGGCCGGTTCTCGTCTGTCGACGTCGCGAACGGGCCGCTGGGCGAGAGCAGGACTCGCATGTGCGGGTCGAGGTGATTGATCCAGTAGGCGCTCAGGGAGCCGGCGCTGGTGCGGATCTCTTCCCACATCCGCCAGAGGGCTTCGATGCGGGTCAGCGCCTCGACGCTGCTCCACCACTCAGCCGCCCACCGATCGCCGGCGGCCTGGCCCTTGGCCGTCACCCGGCGTCGATAGGAGGGCCGGAGGAACTTCCTGACCCACTCGTCGGCAGATCCGAAGTACGTCGCAGGCACCTCCTCCTCGTCCACCTCCTCCTCGACGGGGTGCAGCGTGACGGGATCCGTGTCGACGTCGAACAGATCCTCGTCGCTCATCGCTCGCCCCGGAGAGTCGCGTTCTGCTCCGCGTCGACGTCCGCCGCAGGCTGATCCTCGAGCGGAGGCATCACCGTCACGACAGGCGAGACGGGTGCAGCGTTCGCCGGTCCGCTGCTGGCGTCGTGGGCGGCGATGGAGGCGTTGATCGCGGCGACCTGCTCCTTCGGCCCGTTGTACCAGGGCACCGTGTCGACCAGCGCCGCGCGGGCTCCGGAGGAGAGCATGATCGCCCGTCCGCGGCCCATGCTGGTGAGGTCCGCGACTTCGAGGATCTTCTCTCGCCGCAGCGCCGAGGTGGTGGAGCGCACACCTTTGTTGTAGCTGGCGGAGGTGGTCTCCTTGTCGTAGGTGCCGATCAGCTCGGAGAGGGTGCGCAGGAACTCGTCTTCCGCGACTCCGCCGGCGTACAGCTTCACGTTCGCGGCGGACCAGAGCTTGAGCATGCCCTCCTTGCCGAACACGCCGACGCCCTGGGACCAGGACTGGAACACGGCCATGATCGGGATCCCGCGCGATCCGTAGTGGGAATACAGGTCGGGGAGGTCCTTCCACCGGCAGACGTTCGCGGCCTCATCGAGAACGGCGACGAGCGGCGTCGCGAGGCGCCCGCCGCGGGATCGCGCGGCGTGCTCCTCCGCGGCCTCGATCGTCGCGGCGGTCAGGGCGGTGACGAGCGGGCCGGCGGTGCCGGCGCCCTCCTTGGACAGCGAGTACAGCGTCTGGGTCGACGTGACGAACGTCTCCGGGACGAACTGCGGACGGGTGTCGTTCGGGCGGGCGTTCACCCAGTCGGCGGTCGCGGCGCTCTTCAAGCACACCGCCATGCCCTGCGCGGTCGAGTAGATCCCGTCGCGGGCCTTGTCGGCGGTGTTCATGATGCCGCGGACAGCTCGCGCGTTGGTCGGGTAGCCGTTGTCGTGCAGGAGCTCGACGGGGGTTTCGTCCTCGACGGAGGTCAGCCAGAGCAGCACGTCGCTGATCGGCCGGTTGCCTGCCGCGGCCGCGAGCAGCAGGTCGGACAGCAGCTCTTGGCCCTTGCCGTCGAAGTAGGCGTCGGTCTTCGCGTTCATCGCCCGGGTGCCGGAGGCGAAGTGCGTCGCGAGCTTCGCGGCCTTGGTGTCGTCGGTGACGTAAGAGAGGGGGTTCCACCACCATGTCGCGTCCTCGAACGCGACGCGCTGGGGGTCGAAGACCCACACGTGACCCTTGGCGGCGCGGACGTCGCGGGTCGCGTCGAGCACGTCGCGCTTGTTCGACGTCGTGACCACGGCGCCGGGCGCAGCCATGATCGCGGGAATGACGAGGGAGGTCGACTTGCCCACGCGGGGGCCGGCGATCAGCAGCATCATGTCCTCGAACGAGGCGTAGAGCATCTGCTTCCCCAGGTGCAGCCGGCCCACCGGGACGCCGGGGTTCTCAGCGACGCCGAGGCGGGCGGACTTCTTCAACGCCTCCTTGCGCATCATCGGCGCCAGGTCGCGCGGGGTCGCCATGTAGCGGGCGGCGTGGTCGACGCTTGAGCGGTTCTTCCGTCCGAGCGAGCGCATCCACACGAGCCAGAGGCCCACGAGGACGATGACGGCGACGGCGGCCGCGGCGATCATCGTTGCGGACGTCGACCACACCACTTGGCCGCGGAACAGGCCCGAGATGATTTCAAACGGGTCCGAGGGCAGGCCCTCGTTCACGCCGTCGAGCTTGGAACCGACCGCGACGGCCACCCAGACGATGCCGATCGCAGCGATCGCCGCGAGGGCTGCGCCGAGCATCAGGGCGTCGTTATTGGCCTTGCCAGGCTCGCGGCGGCGGTTGTTGGCGGTGGCGCTCATGCGGACTCCTCCGTGTAGATCGGGCCGGCCCACCGCGGGGTGCAGTCGTTGGCGGGTGCTTGGTGCGAGGTCCCCCAGGAGAGGACCGCGAGGCCCCGCTCCGCGAAGGAGACGGGGAGGTCGGTCGTGTGGAAGCCGTGCTCCCCCGGGGCGGACCGCTGGCAGGTCCAGCGGTAGCCCTCGAAGGCGAGCGTCGACGGGCAGCTCACGCGATCACCCGGTCCCACTGGTCCCAGGCGACGAAGCTCGCCATGAGCCCGACGCCGGTCCAGCAGAGGGTGAGCAGGAACCGATCGCGGTCTGCCGTCCGCTGACGGGCTCGGATCGCGTTGATGATCGCGGCGCCGGCGGCGCCGGCCGCGACGCAGCTCGCGCCGAGTGCGACGAGGACGCTCACGGCAGGATCTCGACGTTCACGGGATCGGTGGGCAGTGGCTCCGCTGCGCGGCCGGCGCGGGAGGTCGCGTGCCAGAGCTTGTTGGTGTCGTTGACCTCCTTCTCTGCTGCGGTCAGCTCGACGCGCACCGGGATACCGGGACGTCCGCCGACCTTGATCAGGAAGCGGCCGCGGCCGGGAGGCTCGGACTCGTGCCCGGACACGGGGTCCCAGGCGGGCGGGTCCTGCCAGGAGGTGAGCATCCCCTGTTCCGCGATCGACATCGGCACCGCCGAGGTCAGCAGCGGCATCTCAGCACCGGGGAGGCCGCCGCAGATGACCATGCCGGAGCGTTCCACGAAGCCCTTCGCCTTCATCTGATCCTCCGAGGAGGCCAGTGCGAGGAGGTCGGACATGGTGTGGCTGATCATCGCCAGGCCGACGCCGCGCGCACGGTTCAGGCGGGTGAGCGCGTCGACGCGATCGACCATGCCCTTACCCGCGCGCAGCGCCCGCCACAGCTCGTCCAGGATCACGAAGTAGTGCCGCTGCGGTTCGAGCTCCGCGTCCGCGAGGGCGGCCGCGACGTTGACGGTCCCGAAGCCGGCGGACCAGCAGGCGAGGAGGATCGCGGCCTGGAGGTCGCCTTCGGAGTCGTCGATCGAGGACACGTCGTAGACGACGGGCCGGTCCCGGCGCATCGGCGTGGTCGTCTGCTTCGAGAACACCTCGCCCAGGCGTCCACCGGTGGTGAGGCCGATGAGGGAGGCTTCGAGGTTCTCGGTGACGTCCTTGTACTTCTCGATGTTGCCGCGGTCCAACGCGACCTGACGAACTTCGTCCGGCGCCTCCTGGATCACGCGCAGCAGGTCCGCGAGGACCGGCACGCCCTGGTGGTGCTCGTCCAGGTACTTCAGCGCCCGGTCGATGATCGTCTCTTCACGGTCGCTCGGCGGCTGGGAGCGGAGGATCGTCAGCAGCGCTGCGACCATCGTGTGCCGGCGGCCGTGGGCGTCCGCGAGGACCTGGTGCGCGAGGCGCTGCACCTTCGCGGCGTGCTTGCGCAGCCGACCGACCTCCGCGATCATCGCCGCGGTGTCGTCGGAGACGCCGAGCGCGTCGACCTGGTGCGCGAGCTCGTCGGCCCGCTCGAGCGAGCGGTCGGCCTCGTCACGCAGGCGCTGCGCCGCCTCCGACGCCTCACCGGGATCGAGGATGTTCAGGTACCCGCGGCCACGGCCAAGAGGGATCACCTGCCCGTCGAGAGCTTCGATCAGATCCACGTAGTCCGGCTTGAGGTCGCCCAGCACGAGCGGGATCGTGCCGTACCCGGCGAGGCCGGCGGCCATGCGGCGGGTCAGCGAGGACTTCCCCAGGCCGGGCTTGCCGAGCACGAACATCGACGGGTTGCTGATGAGGTTTGCGCGCTGGAACCAGCTGATCGGGTCGCAGCAGACGGAGGCGCCGGTGGAGAGGTTCTTCCCCAGCGGCACCCCGATCATCGGCGTACCCGTCCCGACCGAGAACGGGTACAGCCCGCACACCTGCACGGTCGTCCCGCGGAACTCGTCTGCGGCCGTGACGTTGACGGCTTCACCACCGCCGCGACCGAGCCATCCGCGGATGCTCGGGCGCAGAGGACGGCGCAGCGCCGTCCCCTGGCTCTTCTTCTTCCCGCCGTGCGGGATCTCGATCTTCTTCCCCTCTCGGCGTCGGGTGCGCGGGGTGGTGCGCTCTCTGGTGAGCGTCGGGCGCTGAGCGACCGCTGCTACCGGGGCTGGAGCTTCGCCCTGCCCGCGCGCAGCCCGCCGCGAGGGTGCCGTCGTGTCGGTGCCGGGCTCTGCCGAGGACGACACGGCACCGGTGGGCAGGCCGTCGCCGGTCAGCTCCTCCCCCGTCGTATCGCCGTGCGCGGCGGTGACCGCTCCGTCCGGCAGGACGTCCTCGCCGGGCTCGAGCTCGTTGTCGCTGTTCGAGGAGAACAGGCGGGTGATCAGGCTCACAGGGACTCCCTCACTTCGGTGGGCAGGCGCAGGTGACGCGGGAGCACGAGCCCCAGCGGCAGACCCGCAGCGAAAACGGTGTCCTGCGACCCGAACGCCGGCCGCACCCGAAGACGCGCCGCGGCGGTCAGCGAGTCGATCGCCGCGCGGGCGTCCGCTTCGTGCACAGCGTCGGTGGTCGTCGCGGTGACGATTAGGCCGAAGTTGAGCAGGCCAGCACCGGAGGCCTCCTCCGCCGCGGTCGCCTGGGCGGAGCGGGTGGAGAGGGTCGAGCGGGCGGTGGGCTTGGTCGACGCGGAGCTGTTGAACTGCGCCGCGTTCAGGTCCGCCTCCACGATCGCCGCGGCGCGGGCCGGGTCGATGGGGCGGTAGAGCAGGGTGACGCGCTTGCGAGCGACGTCGCGGTGCGGCGCGAGCAGGCGCGCGAGGATCCCGGACTGCACGACTCCGCGCGGCGGGGAGGTCATCGTCCACGACGTCGACACGGCGCCGTCGTGCCGGTACGACTCCCACCGGGACTCCGCGGCCGCGGGGCCGACGTCCGTCCACGACAGCTCGGGCACGTCCCCGGAGGCGCGGGCCTCATCGATCAGGACGGCGGCGGCGGGGTCGTAGGCGATCCGGATCACCTCGCACAGCTCCTGAGCACCGAGCGGCCGGGCAGCGCCGGCCCCTGTCGCGGCAAGGCTCGTCGTCAGGCCGGGCAGGCGGGCGGCGAGGTCGGCGGCGACCTCCTTCGCGTTGCGGCGCTTCCCGCCGATGCGAGACAGGGAAGAGAAGGTGATCGCGACGTAGGCGCGGATCGTGGCAGACCCGACCGGGTAGCTGCTCACGACCTCCGAGAGCATCGCTCGAGCGAACTCCGGCGCATCCGGGTCCATCGACCCCTCGACCTCCGAGCGCAGGCGCGTACCGGTGTCGGGGGCCGTCTCGACGGTGACGGAGGCGGCCTCGATGCCGGGCTCGTCTCCAAGGTTGGAGAGCCAAATGCCGTACTCCGCGACCTGGTTGTTGACCTGCTCCTGATCCACCAGCGCGGCGCCGTCCGGCTCGGTAGCGATTACGACGGTGTAGTGCTTGGTGGAGGGGACGTGCACGAGAGCGAATCGGCGCCCGTGCGAGTCCTCGTGCTCGGAGAGCTGCGACGCCGCAGCGAGTCCGGGGAGCTGGAAGGTGCCCCATTTCGCCCGACCCGCGGGACCTGAACGGTAGACGTTCGCTCCCTTGGCCTTCGTCCGCATCCAGTTCACGCGATTCACCGTCCTTCCGAGGGCGCTCTGCCCGTGCTTGTCCTTCACCGAAACCGTCAGCAAGATCCCGCCGAAGATCGCGGCGACGATCAGCGCGGCCACGAGGCCGGAGAACATCGACGCGATGATCGAGGAGAGGATGCCGACGAACAGCACGCCCGTGGCGAGCTGTCCGAGGCCGCCGAGTCCCGCAGTCTGCGGGCGACGCCAATTGCCGTACGTGCGCGGCGCCTCAGCGCTGCGCGTAGGAGTTGCCGTGCTCATCAGTTCCCGCTTCCGTTGCCGCCAGTGGCGTCGTCCGTGGCGGCCTTGACCGCCCCTGCTGCGTGCTTCGCGCCTTCGGCGGCCTTCCCTGCCACCGCAAGGCCGACACCGATCGGGCCTCCTGCCGCGGCTGCGGCACCACCGCCTGCCGCCGCACCGCCCGCTGCCGCACCACCGCCGGCCGCAGCTCCGCCAGCTGCGCCACCGCCTGCTGCTGCGCCGCCGCCTGCACCGGAGGCGGCCGGAGTCGCCGCGGGTGACCCCTTGCTGCCGGCGGAGGCGCTACTGCCGGACGGTGCGGAGCCGAAGCCACCGCCGCCGGGCGACCCTCCGCCCCCGCCGCTGTCGCCTCCGCTGCGCGAGCGGATTGCTCCGCTGGCAATCTCCGCCGCTCCACCGGCCGCGGCCGCACCGAGCAGGAGGCCTGCACCGCCACCGCCACCGCCCACCGAGGCGACAGCGGGGACGAGGAAGCGCATCAGCGCGGGCAGGGCCACGAGCGCGATGAGCATCAGCGCGAGGCCCGTGACGATCTGGAACAGCCCGGTCCCGTCCGACTTGAACAGATCAGTGCCGGTCATCCGGAACGCGATCGCGTAGACGATCGCCGCGGCGGGCTTGTAGAGGATGAAGGCGAGGGTCCAGGCCATCGTCTTCTTGAACCACTGCTGCCCGATTTCCGTATTGGTCGCGGCCGCAGCGATCGGGAAGATGCCGGCGAGGACGACGAGCATCGCGCCGCGGAACACCATGAGCGCGATCTGAACGTAGGTCATGAGCACGGCGAGGATGCCGAGGAGGAACAAGCCGATGAGGCCGATACCCGACGTTGCGGTCAGCGAAATCATCGCGAAGATGTTCGTGCCGAAGCAGTTGCTCTCACCGTTGGTGACGTCGCAGTCGGTGGAGTTGTTGAGGATCCAGATCGAGAAGGCGTCGCCTGCCTGCGTGGCGAGACGGATCACGACGAGTCCCGCGCCGGCGACGGCGATCAGCGTCAGTACCGACCGGGCGAGGGTGCGCAACTCGCCCGCACGCTGCGTCCAGACCATGCGGCCGGCGGCGACGAGGATCGACAGGATCGCGAGTCCTCCGGCGTACCACTCGAGCTGCCCTTGCACCCAGCCGACGACGCTCGAAGATTCGTTGAGGTGCAGCGCCAGGGGTAGGAACCCCGTGACGAGCGCTGAGGCGGAGGAGAGCAGGAAGACGGCGAAGATGATGACGCCGATGCGTCCCATGTGCGCCTCGCCGTCGCCGTGGCGGCGACGGGTGCTCATCATGACGCCGGCGATGATGAGCGACATGACCGCGAGGCCCGCCGCGACCCACGTCACGTAGCCGAGGATCGTCTCGAACGCTTCCGGCAGGGGCGGGGTACCGCCACCGTTAACGCCGCCTCCCCGGTCGACCACGGTCACCGGGGAGGGAACGTTCACCCAGAGGGTGCCGAGCGAGACGACCGCTTTGCCGAAGCCCTCCAAGATGTTGTTCACGAACTGCTGCAAGGCGTCGTTAGACGCCTTCGAGACGACTTCGCCGATGCCTGCTGATGACCAGCACACGACGTCCCACGCTGCGCAGGGCTCGCCTGCGGGTGGAGTCACTGTCATTCGGTACCTGCCCAAGGGATATAGCCGCCCAAGCTGGTGAGTGCGGTCGGACGGAACGGCGGCTGACCGTCAGCGGTCAACACCGACTTCCAGTCGCCGTCGACCCACGTCACGGGAGCGGGGAAGCTGAGGAGCTGATTGGTGTTAGAGCGGAAGGCGATGTCGATCGTGGCTTCGTCCGCGGTGTACGAGCTCACGCGGAAGCCGACGATCTGGACACTGCCTCCGGTGTTGCTCTGGGGAATGTCCGCGGCGATCGCGGCATCGCGACCAGCGCCAGGCGCGGTCTGGCGCTCGAGAACGGCGTCGGCCAGGCGCCCATCCGTTCCCATCGCCCAGAGGTTCGCCACCGAGAAGAGCGATCCTTCGACGGTGTGCGCGTAGCAGCTGCGCAGCCCGTCCTCTCCGATCACGCCGGGGCCGGCGGTGTCCGACGACGGTGCGGCCATCGTGCCGACGATGGTCCAGTCGGTGACAGGTGCCGTCGAGAGCGTTCCGCTCTCGTCGTAACCGGGAAGGTTGCAGACGCTTGCTGCGGCGGTGTCGGTTTCCGGTGAGGCGGTGACGGCGGGCGTCGCGGAGGTGGCGGGAGCACTCTGCCCGCCACCTCCGCCCAGGGACGTAATCGCGAGGAGGATCGCCGCCAGCACGAGGACTCCGAAGATGATGGCTCCGAAGATGAATCCTCGACTGGTGAACGGGTTGCGGGACTCCGTGTCGCTCATGACGTCGTGCCTTTCGTTGGTGATGCGGTCGGTTTCCTCCGGACGCTACGCGCCCATGAGGAAGCCGACGATCGTGAACGCGGCGGACACGATGATCACGCCGATGAGCAGACGGCCGAGCCAGCCGCCGATCTCTCCGCCTTCGCCGCGGCGGGCGGAGACGGTCATGGTGACGCCGAGGATGATCAGGCCGACGACGGCGACGCCGAGGCCGACCCACTTGGCCCAGCCCATGACGGTGGTAAAGGCCTCGAACCCGGGGGGCATGCCGCCGGGTCCCGGGTCGGGCACGACGGCGCCGAGCGCGCCTGCGGTGGTGAGGATGTCGGTCGTCGCTGCGAGCAGGGACATGAGGTGCTCCGTTTCGTTGGTGGTGCTGGGGGGATCGACGTCGCGGTCGCGACGCCGAAGAGGTCCGGTTATCCGGTGGTGAGGGGTCCGTCCGCGAACCCCACGTCGAAGTGGAGGTGGTTCGGGGTATCGGTGAACTGAGTGATGTGCTCGTAGCTGGTCGAGCGGCACTGGATTTGGCCGGCCCGGGAGCCCTGGGGCACCTGCGGGTCCAGAACGGTGAGGAGTTTCAGCGCGTTGGGGTCGCAGCCGGTGGTGGCCGTGCCGTCGAAGGAGAAGAAGTCGACCGCGTGACCGCCGCCATTGATCCAGTGCGAGGAGCCGGTGCCTGCGCCCAGGAGCGAGCCGGTGCACTGTCGGTTGAGGTCGGAGACGCCGACCTTCCCGAACGTGTTCAGCGCGATGGTGATGACCTGGAGGATCCGGACGTCGATGCCGCAGTTCTCTTTGGCGGTCCCGGCGGCCATGTCGCGGATCTGCTGCGCGTAGCGGTCCTCGAGTAGGCGCAGGCGCCCCTCGTCCATCGCCGTCACGAGTCCGGCGGCGAGGGCCTGCGCGTCTCCGGACACGGCTACGCATCCACCGACCGGCGCAGCCGTCGTAGGCGTGGTGCTGGTCGGCGTCGACGGAACACTGACCGGTGCGCCGGTCGTCGCCGGCCCCGTCGTGCTGCTACCGAGCCCGTTCAGGTAGGTCATGATCGCCACGGCGTCGGCGCGGTACTTCGTGTAGTGGTTCGGGTCGGCGTTGCGCTGGACCTTGTTGATCGCGATGGAGGGCTCCATTGCCGGCCAGCCCTCGACGGCCACGAGGCGGTCGTAGAAGAAGCCCGCCGAGGTCGTCGGGTCCATGCGCTGCTCGACGGTGCCCCAGCTCGACTGCTGCTGGAACAGGCCGATCGAGTCAGCGACCGATCCGTCCGGGTTGATCGCGCCGTCGCCGTAGGTGATATTCACCAGCGAGGACTCCCCGATCGCCGTCTGGACACCGAGCGTCTGCCCGTCCGCGCCGAGCCCCTTCGCTGCACCTGCATTGACGATCAGTGCTGCGTTCACGAGCTGGTCGTGCCCGTAGGCCCCGACCTTCGCGTCCGCCGGGATCGCGGACACGTTGACCGGGCCTCCACCAGGTAGGCATGCGGCCGCGGCCGATCCGCCGAAGAACAGCACCCACAGCAGTAGCGCCACGGTGACGATCGGCACCATAACCGCCGCCAGTACCCCAATTCCCCCCTTCTGCACCGGCCTACTCCGAGGCCAGGGGGGTGATCTGCTCGACGCCCCAGGGCGCCGTCTCTACAGCACGGTGGACGTAGACCGAGTAGTCCCCAGCGTCGGTGGGCACCAGAACGCGAATGGTGAACGTGCCGTCGCCGTCCCGGACCCGAGCATCGCCGGTCAACGACGTGCAGGGCACGTTCATCGGATCGACCGTCTCGTAGGCGATCGCCGCTTGCTGAGTCAGGAACGGGTAGAGCTCCGCGATCCAGGTGTCGTAGTCGAGCGTCGGGCGGCAGAACGCCGTCACTGCCGAGGCCGCGAGGGCAAGCGCGTCGTTCTCGACTCCCGGAACGGGAACCGGCTCAGAGTCGACCGGAGCGGCGGCCGCAGTCGGCGTCGCCTCAGCCGTGCTGGCCGCAGTCGAGCCCGATGCAGAAGGGATCTGGGCGGTCGGCGTCGGTGCAGTTCGTGCTGTTTCGGGAGCAGCGCCCGAGCACCCTGCCAATGCGAGCACAGCCGCAGCGGCCATCGCGGCGCAGAGGCCGGTGCCGGTGTGCTTCGTGTGCTTCATGTCGTTGGTTCCCCTCGTTGCCTTCATCACAATCTAGTCCCAAACTGCCCGTTTGGACACTCGTAGATGCCCAAATGGGACACTGACTGTCTACACTGACGGCACGTCGGTAGCCGCCGACCTAGAATCGTGGTGTGGAGGTGGACTCAACGAACGTCAATGCCGTCATAGGCGAGGCCGTCAAGAGCGCCATCTACGACGCCGGTTTCAACGTGAAGGCCGCGGCTGAGCGAGCCGGCCTGCCCTACCGGACCGTCCTTCGGTACATCAAGGGAGAACGGGACATGCCTGTCCCTGTTCTTCTCGCGCTCGCGCACGCCACGAACGCCGATTTGGACTCGCTCGTGAAGCAGCTTCAGGGCCGAGTAGCCTTTAAGGAACTGGTCAGCTACGTCACAGACGGCGAATCCATGCCGACTGAGGAATCCAGCGCTCTACGTCCCGCCGAATTGGCGCGTCGTCTCTCACTGGTCTTCACTTCACGAGGCCTCGACGCCACTACCTCCCGCACCAGAATTTCCGAGATCCTTCTCCTCAGCGGGGCCTCGATCGATCGCCAGGAATGGGGCCTGCTCATGGCCGGGCAACTCCCCTCGGCACCACGAGTCGAAGTGCTCTTCGCCGTGGCCGAAGCACTCGACGTCGACCCCGACTACTTGCTCAGAGACGACCCCGAGCTGGTCGAGGCCGTGGAAGCCCGCCTCGGGTTCGACGGCACCATGCGCTCGCTCGGCATCGAGCGCGTCGCCGCCCGATCGCTCGGAACAATCGAGCCCGACGAGCTACGCGGCATCGCCGCCGTCGTGTCCGAAATCGTCACCGAGCTACGTCGATAGCCGGCCGCGCCGTCCTGTAGGGCCACGCAGCTCCGCTCGCGCCCGGAATGCCGTCTAAAGTGGATGAGCTTCTCCCGGCCAGGCGAACGGAGTCCATCGATGCCGTCAGACTCCACGGAACGAGGTCGCGGCCGGTGGCGGATGCTCCGCCGCAGTGGCCAAGGCCGCAGTGGATCGATCGTTCAGGCGGCCGACGAGTTCGTGAGCAGGCTCGGACTTCCGGCCGCCGCGACGTGGGACGATCTTCAATCGTCCGTCGAGAAGGTCTACGGCAAGCCGATCTATCTGATCGCCTCCGCCAGCGCTGACCTCAAATCAGTGACAGGGCTCTGGATCGACACAGCCGAGTTCGGCACCGTCGTCTGCCGAGAGAGCGACGAGCTCCACTACCAGAGCCAGAACGCGTGCCATGAGCTTGCGCACATCCTCTTCGTCTACGCTCCGGACGCCTGGTTCAGCGAGCAGATCCCGCGGCTGATCCATCCGGGCCGGCGGCACGGAGCCACACACCTCTGTGCCCCGACAGATGATCCAGAAAGCACAGAAGCGAAGGCGGAGATTGCCATCGAGGAAGTAGCTTTCGCGATGGTCCGCCGTATCCAGACACTCAATCGGACGAGCGAAGAAACGTATTTCGGATGATCCAACAGGTTTGCCTAGCGCTTCTCATTGCGCTGGTGCTTGTGCGGGCTCCTCGCGCCGCAGCGAAGCCCGCAGCGCGTCCCGCTTTCTGGGCCACGGTGAGCGGTGCCGTCGCACTCTCCACCTACGGATTCCCCATCCCCTTCTTCACATATGACGCGCTACTGGGTGGCACCAACGTCATCACCCTCGTCCGCGACCTGGCAGCAGCATCGGCCTTCTGGTTCTTCCGCGAAGCGCTCGGACGGCGCGCCGGCGGCGAAGGCCGCGTCGGCAGTCGGTGGGGCCTGGCGATCATGTTCGGCTCCTACATCGTGCCGTTCCTGCTGATCGGCAACCGGGGCCGCACAAGCGTCGACTTCATCATCGACCGCCTCGACCAGACCGCCGTCTGGCTCTACGGATCGGCCTACATGGCGACTCTCGTGTGGCTATCCGTCTCCTCGATCATCAACGCGCGTCGCAACTGGCGCGGGGTTCAGCTCGTCTTCATCACCGGATTCGCCATCACCACGATCGGCTGCTTGATCGAGATTGCCTTCCTCACAGCCTCTCACTTCGGCTACGGCGGAGACGCCTTCCGCTACTCCGCGTGGAACGCCGCTGAGATACCGTTCTTCCTCGGTCTTCTCATCATCATGCTCGGCATCGGGTGGACGGCGATCGTCGTTCCTCTCCGTCGCCGGATCGACGTCGCTCGAGCATCGAAGGCCGCCGTCCGACACGGCCTCATCGAGCGACCACCGTTCACGACCTACCTGAGCGACCGGCGATTGATCGCACACGCTCAACAGATCCTCGTGCTCACGAAGAACGCTGAGGTTCGCGGAGAGGGCGCGTTCACCTTTGACGAGAATGCAGCTGTCGCTCGGGTCCGCACGCTCATCGCTCCCGACCAGGCGTTCACTCCGCGAGTGATCGGCGGCGGCTTCCGGAAGGCCGCATAGCCGGTGAGCGCACTCTGGGTCGCGATCCCCGCAGTTGGTGTCGGCGTCGCCGGAGCCGCGGTCGTCGCCACCGTTGCGCGCCGTGTCATCCGACCGCAGCGCAGCCGCCCAACACCGATCGTCGCGGTTCCGACGCCCGATCGCATCGTCCTCGGTCCTACTCCGATCACGAAGCAGAACGGCAAGCTCGGCCTGCTCTACGACGACGAAACCCGCCACGCGGTCCTCGGTCCGATCCTGCGAAGCGGACCAGACGGGATCGAACGCATCCTCACACTCAATGCTGATGCCCCCTCCCCCACGGCCGGCTCCCTGAGTCGACCCATCGGGAATGTGTTCGCGACGGCCCGAGAACTCGACCCGGACGCCCGCGAGGTGACCGTCGAAACCGAGCTTGGACAGGCGCCTGCCTGGTTGTTTTCCGGCAAAGGAGACGCCGCAGACACTTGGGCGATCCACATCCACGGCAGTCTGTCCGGCCGAGACGCTGCCTTTCGCTCCGTGCATGCACTCAGAGGCACCGGCTACACCTCACTGGTGCCTTCCTTCCGCGGTGACGGAGAAGGCCCAACGGCGCCACTCAATGCGTTCACGCTCGGTCAGACCGAATGGGTCGACGTCGACGCTGCGATCGCGCTCGCTCTCGAGCGGGGAGCGCGCCGGGTCGTCCTCGTCGGCTGGTCCAGCGGCGCCTCAATGGCGTTGCGCCTCGCCACGAGCTCGTCGCACCGATCCAGAATCGCAGGCTTGATCCTTGTCTCCCCCGTCCTCAGTTGGCGCAACAGCGTGCTCTTCAGCGCCGCTAACGCCGGAGTCCCCCGTGTCGTCGCTGCGGCCGCCACATGGGCTCTCGGCGCCCGCGGTGTCAGTCGTCTACTGGGCTCACCAGTTCCTCTCAACTTCAAAGCACTCGACTGGATAGACGCAGCCGCACCACTACGCATACCGGTGCTCCTGATTCATTCGGGGGGTGATCGCACCACGCCGTTCAGCGACTCCCGTTCGTTCAGCAACGCGCACGTGAATGCGACGCTGATCGCCAGCGACCCCGCCGGCCACGCCCTCGAATGGAACGCCGATCCAGAGCGATTCGAATCCGCCGTTCGCTCCTGGTGCAACAGCGCCATTTAGATTCTGCATGAGAATCAAGATAGCCAGATACCTATATAGGTATCTGGCTATCTTCGAGGGGCTCGGGCTCAGCTGAGCGGGTTCCGGTCGCGGTACTCGCTCAGGGCCGTTTCCACGATGTTCTTCTTAGTGCGACCGGTCGCGGCTCGCAGGTCTTGGACGTAGTACGACAGCTCGGCATCGACGTCCACATGCAGAACCTCCGTGGGCTGCTTCCGCGGCGGCGTGGCCGCCGTGCCCGCATTCGCCCGCGATACCGGGGCTGCTACCGGCGCCGGTGCGGGCGTCGGAGCCGGACGAGGCTTGGACGCGATCGGGTCGCTGCGGTCGGGCGCCGGCTGTGCTCGGCGCGGGAGGCTGGCGGGGCGATCTTCGTTCGTCATCGGATGACCTTTCGTGCGAGTTCACGGTATGCGGCGGCGACGGGTGCGCCCTTGCGGAAGTTGCCGTACCAGTCGTGCGAGTACCGGACCTCTCCGACGATGGTCCGGTGCGGGACGAGCGGAGTCAGGAGAAGCCCCGTCTCTCGCATCTGCTCGATGCTGTGCGTAGCCTCTCGCGGCGTGATCGTCTCCTTGTAGCCGCCAACGATGATGCCGGCCTCCTCGACCGCTGCGCGGTCGCTGAGGTCGTTGTAGCGGCGCACACTCTCCTGTGCACCAATGAATCCGTCCACGCCGTCAGCGGTGGGCGTGGCGGCGTAGATCACTGACTCCGCCGCCGTCAGGGCGTTGTAGATCAGCGACCCGCCCTGGCGGTTCGGGCAGTCGATGATCGCGAGGTCCGCAGGCACATCCTCGAGCGAGTCCGCCAAGCGATGCCCGACTTCTCCGGGATCGTCCGTTTCGCGTGCGCTCACGCTGCGGTCGGACGGGATCACTCGAAGGTTCGAGTGAAAGGGCGAAGGCACGGCGAGCTCGTCCGCCCATCCCCTCGGGTCGGCGTTACCCAGGATCGCTCCGACGTCGAGCCCGACGTCGACGGGCTGCGCGTCGAGCCACTTCGTGGTCGCGCCACGCGGATCCAGGTCGATCAGGATCACCCGCCGCCCCTCCTCGGCCGCCACCATCGCCAGGGAGACCGCGGTGGTGCTCTTCGTCGCACCGCCGCTCTCGCTGTAGATCATCATTGTCTGCATGCCGCAAACCTATATGGCTATCTATCCACCTAGCAAACTACCCAGATACCTATATAGGTATCTGGGTAGGACTCGCCCGGTATGAGCACCCGATCCCGCTCGGTGCGCGGGCTGGGAGCGAGTGTCGGTGGGGCCGACCTACACTCGGACGCATTCGAACATATGTTCGATGAGACGAGGAGGGGGCCGACCATGAGCGTGACCGTTGTGGAGCGCATCGCGACTCCGGCCTCGGACGCCGTCGCCGTCGCCTTCCTCGTCACCAGTGACGCGGTGGCTGCCGGGTTCCCGTCGCCGGCACAGGACTACTTCGACGGGTCCCTCGACCTCAACGACCACCTCATCCGGGACAAGACCTCGACGTTCATCGTCCGCGTCTCGGGCGAGAGCATGACCGGCGCGGGCATCAGCGACGGCGACGAGCTCGTGGTCGACCGGTCGATCACGCCGACGCACGGGAGCGTGGTCATCGCGATCCTCGACGGCGAGCTGACCGTCAAGCGCCTCGAGCTGCACCCCGGGGGAGTGGTGCTGCGGGCGGAGAACCCGGAGTACCCGCCGATC
>NZ_PSVQ01000052.1:0-20691 GCF_002932395.1 Rathayibacter sp. AY1D9 | reverse complement strand
TCCCTGAGGACGACACCCAGGAGTCCGACCCGCGCGTCGTCTGACCCGTTCCCCCGCACCGACGCCCCGGTGCCGTCCGGCCCGGGGCGTCGGTGCGGGGGAACGGGTCAGACGACGCGCGGGTCGGACTCCTGGGTGTCGTCCTCAGGGATGTGGACGTCCTGGACGGTCACGTTGATCTCGGCGACCTCCATGCCGGCGATGTGCTGGATGGCGTCGGCGACGGCGGAGCGCACGTCCTCGGCGACCTTCTGCAGCGGCGCGGGGTACTCGGCGACAATGGTGATGTCGGCGGCGACCTGGCGCTCGCCGACCTCGACCTTGACGCCCTGGCCGCGGTCGTCGTTGCCGATCGCACTGCGGATGGCGCCGATCGCTCGGGCCGCTCCTCCGCCGAGGGCGTGGACGCCCGGGACCTCGCGCGCGGCGATGCCGGCGACCTTGGCGATGACGCCGTCCTCGATCACGGTGCGTCCGGATCCGGTGCTGGTCTGACGGGTGGTGGTCGCGGTGGTCTCGGCCATGGTCTCCTCTTTCGCTCGGGGCCCGATCGCTCGATCAGGCGGGGTATGCAGGTAGGACGCTCCGTCGACGCCGAACGTCACGGTCGGATCCGGCCCGCCCAGGCAACTGCCAGAGAGGAGGGCCGGGCCGGGCCGGTCCTCTCAGGAACGCGGTCGACGCCCGTCGATTCGCCCTCGGCCCGGTGCTGTGGTGGCATGGAGCCGTGACCGACGCGACCGCCCCGCAGGCGCCCCTCCCCGATCGGACGGCCGAGCGCATGCGGCCGCGCGCCCTGCTCGTCCTGGCCCTGATCGGCGCGGTCGGCGGGACCCTGTCGGGCGCGTTCGGCGTCGGCGGCGGGATCGTGATGGTGCCGATGCTGATCGCCTGGGCCGGGATGGACCAGCGCCGCGCCTCCGCCACCTCGCTGCTCGCGATCGCTCCGACCTCGGTCGCCGGAGCGTTCGGCTACGCTCTCGCCGGCCAGGTCGCCTGGGTCCCGGCGGCGGTGATCGCGGCTGCGGCGATGCTCGGGGCGGTGGCCGGATCCTGGCTGCTAGCGCGGCTGCCTCTGGGCGTGCTGCGCTGGATGTTCGTGGCGCTGCTCGTGGCCGCGGCGGTGCGGATGGCCGTGTTCGGCTCGAACGACACCGGCGACGTCGCCGAGGGCTGGGGCGTGTGGCCCGGATTCGCGGGGCTCGGCATCGGGATGGGCGTCGCCTCCGGCCTCTTCGGCATCGGCGGCGGAGCGATCGCCGTGCCGGTCCTGGTCGGGGCCTTCGGGCTCGCGGACCTCCTGGCCAAGGGCACCTCGCTCGCCGCGATGATCCCCACGGCGGTCACCGGCTCGATCGCGAACGCCCGGCGCGGCCTGCTCGACGTGCGCGCGGGCCTCGTGGTCGGGCTCACCGCGACGGCGTTCTCCTTCGCAGGAGTGGCGCTCTCCTTCCTCCTGCCGGCGCGCGTGTCCGGGATCCTCTTCGCGGTCCTCCTCCTGCTCGCGGCGGTGCAGCTCGCCCTCCGCGGGCGGCGCCGCTGAGCCCTGCACGACGCGGACCCCCGCCGTCAACGCCCTGTCCGATCCGTCGCAGACGCTCGTAGCGTCGTCGCGATCGGGCGCGGGCCCGGAGGGGCGGGAGCACGATGGAGCAGCAGCAGCGCGAGCAGCAGGGCCGGCAGCAGCGGCGAGGGGGCGGCGCGAGCCTGCACCGGGACGTCGCACCCGGGGTGCACCGGCTCGAGCACGCCTGGACGAACCTCTACCTGATCGAGGAGGCGGGCCGGTTGACCGTCGTCGACGCAGGTCTCCCGAGGACGTGGCCGCACCTGGTCCGCGCGCTGGAGGTGCTCGGCCGCTCGCTCGGCGACATCGACGCCCTCGTGCTGACCCACGCGCACTTCGACCACCTCGGCGTCGCCCGCAGCCTCGTCCGGCGGGGCGTCCCCGTGCACCTGCACGCGGCCGACCAGCCGCTCGCCGCGCAGCCCTACTCCTACCGCCGCCAGCGCACGCCGTTCGTGTACCCGCTGCTGCACCCCTCCGCGATCCCGGTGCTCGGAGCGATGGCCCGTGCGGGCGCGCTCGCGGTGCCGCCCGTGCACGGGACCCTGCCGCTGACCGCCGGAGCGGTGCTCGACGTGCCCGGATCGCCCCGCGTGCTCGCGACTCCGGGGCACACCGACGGGCACGTCTCGCTGCACCTGCCCGAGCGCGACGCGGTGATCGGCGGAGACGCGCTGGTCACGCTCGACCCCTACTCCGCGCGCACCGGCCCGCACCTGGTCGCGCGCGCCGCCACCGCCGACACGGCGCAGTCCCTCGACTCGCTGCGGGTCCTCGCCGGGACCGGGGCGCGGACACTCCTGCCCGGCCACGGCGCGCCCTGGCGCCTGGGCGTCGCGGCGGCGGCCGAGCTCGCGGCGCGGACGCCGATCGCCTAGGGCGCGCCGCCGCAGGCCGCTCAGAGGCCGGTGGCCTGCCTCCCCGGCCGACCCGGTCCCGCAGCCGTGGCACCATCGGAGGTGATGTCGATCCCCGGTCCCGCATGAGCGCGGTCAGCTACCAGGCCGCGTCGATCCCCCTCCGCCTGGCCAGCGCCGGCATGGTCGTCGCCCTCCCCGTCCTCGCCGTCGAGCGTCTCGGCGACGTCGCGCTCGGCGGTGCCCTGACCGGAGCGGCGCTCTTCCCCGCCGTGATCGCCGCGCCGCTGGTCGGCACGGTGCTCGACCGGGTCCGCCGCCCCCGCCGGCTCCTGGTCGGCGCCGCGCTCACGACCGCCGTCGCCTTCGCGGTCGCCGCCTTCCTCGGCGAGGTGCCGACGCCGCTCATCGTGGTGCTGCTGCTCCTCGCGGGGCTCGCGACGCCCGTCTACATGGGCGGCATGTCGAGCTTCGTCACGAGCGCCATCCCGGAGCCGCGCCGCGCCTACGCGCAGGACTCGCTCTCGTACACGGTCGCCTCGATCAGCGGGCCGGCCATCGTGGGCCTCGCGGTCGGAGTCGGGGGAGCGCGGACCGCGATGCTCGCCATGGCGGTCCTCGCCCTCATCGGCGTCGTCGGGTCGCTCGGCCTGGCGATGGAGGCCCGTCCGGCGCCGACCGTCGGCGTGCTGCGGACGATCGTCGCGGGCGTCACCCACCTCGTGCGACACCGTCCGATCGCGGTGGTCACCTCGGCGGGCACGCTCAGCCAGGTCGCGGGCGGAGCGGCGGGAGTCGCGGCGATCAGCCTCTCGGTGGAGCGGCTGGGCAGCACCGACGCAGCCGCGTGGATCCTGACCGCCTTCGCCGTGGGCGGCCTGCTCGGCGCCCTCGCCGTGGCGGCCCGCCGCTGGACCCGCCGTCCGCCGGCGTGGACCATGGGCGCCGCCTACATCGCGACCGGCGCCGTCCTCCTGGTCGCCGTCCCCGACCTGGGCGTCGTCGTGGCGATCGCCGCCTTCGCGGTCGCGGGCGTCTTCACGGCCCCCTCGAACGCGGCGATGCTGCTGTTGCGCGACCAGGAGAGTCCCGCCGCCGTCCGCTCGCAGGTGTTCACGATCGGCGCGGGGCTGCGCTCCGCCGCCGCGGCCGTCGGCGCCGTGCTGGCGGGAGCGGCGTCCGGCCTCGGAGCCTCCTGGCTCGTCGCGGGGATCGCCGTGGTCTGGATCGGCTCCGGCCTGCTGCTGCGGCTGTTCCCCGCGCGCGACCGCGACTGACCCGGGCCGCGCGCGGAGCGCTCGGCGGGACCGGCACCGCCGCGCGCGGAGATCGCGATCAGGCCGCGACGCCCGCCAGCGTGCCCGTGCTCGGCCCGTTCGGGTCGGTGATCATGCAGTTGATCGTCCGGTCGCCCGTGCCCCAGCTCTCGGCGGTCGGGTAGTAGTAGCTGAAGTCGTACGCCGAGTCCTGGTAGCCGATCCCGGTGAACGACTCGAACGCCGTGACGCAGTCGGTCTCGGCCTGCTCCGTCGCGACGGACTCGCCCGGGTACTCGTCGGCGTCGGCCATCGTCAGGTTCTGGAACACCTCGTAGACGTGCGGGTCGGTGCAGGGCACGGTCGGCACGTCGGTGACCTCGGTCGCCTCCTCGCTGAGCTCGCCGTTCAGGCAGTCGCCCACGCGCAGCTGGAAGACGTCGGTCGTCCCGCCCTCGGTGATCTCCCCGGTCTCGTCGTCGCGGGTCTCGCCTCCCATCAGGCCGTTCAGGCCCGAGCAGCCGGTCAGGCCGAGGGTGAGGGCCGCGCCGGCGGCCAGGACGAGGGCGGTTCTGCGGCGGTTCATGGCGACTCCCGGGATCAGCGGTACGGAGGTGTTCCTGTGACGGCTCCCAGGCTAGGGGTGCATTGCATCCGTCCCGAGGGGGATGCACTCGATCCGGATCTCCACTTTCCGGAGTAGCGGACGCTCAGCCCGGTCCGGTCGAATGGGGTCATGGCTCAGAAGACGGTCGCAGACCAGCTCATCGCTCAGCTCATCGACGCCGGCGTCTCCCGCATCTACGGGATCGTCGGCGACTCGCTGAATCCGATCGTCGACGCGGTGCGCCGCAGCGGCGGCTCCGAGAAGGGAGGCATCGACTGGATCCACGTGCGCAACGAGGAGGCGGCCGCCTTCGCCGCCGGCGCGGAGGCGCAGCTCACCGGGCGCCTCGCCGTCTGCGCCGGCAGCTGCGGCCCCGGCAACCTGCACCTCATCAACGGCCTCTACGACGCGCACCGCTCCTCCGCCCCGGTGCTCGCCATCGCGAGCCACATCCCCAGCAACGAGATCGGCTCGTCCTACTTCCAGGAGACGCACCCGGACAGGCTCTTCGTCGAGTGCTCGAACTACCGCGAGCTGATCTCGACCGCCGCCCAGGCTCCGCGGGTCGTGAACGCCGCGATGCGCAGCGCGGTGGCGCTCCGCGGAGTCGCCGTGGTCACCCTCCCCGGCGACATCGCCGAGCTGGAGGCGGTCGACGGCTTCCCCGCGTTCGTGCTGCCGTCGACACCCGTCCTGGTCCCCGCCGACGCCGACGTCCGCGCCCTCGCGGCCGCGATCGACCAGGCGCGGACCGTCGCGATCTTCGCGGGCGCCGGAGTGCAGAACGCGCACGACGAGGTCGTCGCCTTCGCCGAGCTGGTGGGCGCGCCCGTCGGGCACAGCCTGCGCGGCAAGGAGTGGATCCAGTACGACAACCCCTACGACGTCGGCATGACGGGCCTCCTCGGCTACGGAGCGGCGCACGCCGGCATGCACGACGCCGACCTGCTCCTCCTCCTCGGCACCGACTTCCCCTACGAGCAGTTCCTCCCCGACGCCTCGAAGGTGGTGATCGCTCAGGTCGACAGCGACGCCTCGAAGCTCGGTCGCCGCGTCAGCGTCGCGCACCCCGTCCACGGGGACGTGGCGGCGACCCTCACCGCGCTGACCCCGCTCGTGCAGCGGAAGGACCACCGCTTCCTCGACAAGACGCTGAAGAAGCACGAGAAGCTGGTCACCGGAGTCGTCGGGAAGTACACCGAGGTCGGCACGCGCAGCCCGATCCACCCCGAGCTCGTCGCCTCCACGCTCGACGGCCTGCTCTCCGAGGACGCGATCGTCACCGCCGACACCGGCATGGGCAACGTCTGGCAGGCCCGCTACATCACCCCCAACGGGAAGCGGCGCCTGCTCGGCTCGTACATGCACGGGTCGATGGCGAACGCGCTGCCGCAGGCGGTCGGCGCGCAGCTCTCGCACCCCGGTCGCCAGGTCGTCTCGCTGAGCGGCGACGGCGGGCTCTCCATGCTGATGGGCGAGCTGGTCACGGTCGCCGCCTACCGGCTGCCCGTGACGATCGTCGTGTTCAACAACTCCACGCTCGGGCTGGTGAAGGTCGAGATGCTGGTCGACGGCTTCCCGGACTTCGCCGTCGACGTGCCGATGGTCGACTACGCGAAGGTGGCGGAGGCGATCGGCATCCGCGGCATCCGCGTCGAGGACCCGCGCGACGTGGAGGAGGCCCTCCGCTCGGCGCTCGCCGACGGCGGCCCGGTCCTCGTCGACGTGGTGACGGATCCGCTCGCCCTCTCGCTCCCGCCCACGATCACGGGCGCGCAGGTGAAGGGCTTCGCGCTGGCGGTCTCGAAGATCGTGATGAACGGAGGAGCGGGCGAGGCCGTCGCGCTGGCCCGCACCAACATCAAGCACGCTCTCCGATGATCGACGCCCGGGCGCTCGCGAGCGGCACCTGGTTCGTCCGGGGCTCCTCGCTGCCGCTCTGGCGCTCGCGGTCGGGGGTGGCGATCACGTACGCGCCGCTCCCGACCGGCGGGATCGGCGACGTCGTCAGCTGGCGCGGCCGCACGCGCTCGCACTACGTGGTCGGGATCGACACCCCCGACCCGCACGATCCGTCCGGCTTCCGCTGGCGCGGCGTCGAGCCGCTGACCCTCCTCGCCCGCAGCCGCTGGTCGTTCGTCGCCGCCGACGAGGAGGCGGGCTGGGCGCTCACCCGCTTCGCCCGGACGCCGTTCACGCCCGCCGGCGTCGACGTGTACGTCCGCGAGCCGCACCCGGCCCGCGGCGTCCTCGCGGCGGCGCTCGCCGCCTGCGCCGCCGACCCGCGCACGTCCGCGCTGCGCCTGCGCCTCTTCGAGGTCGCGCCCTGACTCCTGTGCGCGCGCCCTCCCGTGAGGCGTCACGAACGGCCGTCATCCCGCTCGGATGACGACCGTTCGTGACCCCTCGGCGGTCGTCGATGCGGAGCCCGGTCGGCGAGTGCTCGTCGCAGGCGCTCGACGGAGCGCTCGGGGTGGGGGACGAACTCGGCGCCGACGATGCGGACGACGCGGACGCCGATCGAGGCGAGGTCGTCGTAGCGGCCGAGGTCGCGCGCGAAGCGCCGGTTGCTGGTGCGATGATCGTCGCCCTCGTACTCCCACGCGACCCGCTCCGCGGGGTACCAGCCGTCCGGCCGCCCGACGAAGACCCCGTCGGAGTCGAACAGCGGCTCCTGCAGCACCGGCTCCGGGAGCCCCGCCCGCATGGACGCGAGCCGGAACCGCGACTCTTGCCGCGACTCCGCCCCGTCGCGCACCAGAGCGAGCGCGGCGCGGAGTCGCACCGAGCCCCGACCGCGGAAGGCCGACACGCGCTCCCGCAGGTAGGGCAGCGGCACCCAGGGCCGTCGATCGGCCGGATCGCCGACGACCGGCGTGCGCACCAGCGCGTCGCCCACTGCGACGAGGTCGTCCGGCTCGAGGAGTGCGGAGAGATGGCAGAAGAGTGAGGCCGGATCGGTGAGGGGGAGTCCGCGGCGCAGGACGCGGCGGACGTCGGGATCGGCGAGGGCGTGGCCGACGACGTTCCGGTGCCGGGGAGCGCGTCCCGGCCGGCGGACGCTGACGTGCACCGGCTCGTCCGCGGCGGCGGGCGGGAGGTCGAGCGGCCAGAGCCGCGCCGCCGTCACGTGGCTCAGGAGAGCCTGCGGACCGACCAGCGCGAGGAGCGCCTGCGCGCGCAGGCGCAGGTCGGGGTCGGGGTCGGCGGTGCGGACCCCGTGGAAGGGACGGTGGAGGTCGGAGCTGCGGAGCCGCCCGCGGCTCAGTCCGCTCGCGCGAGCGTCAGCGACGGTGAAGGCGCGGCCGCGGAGTCCGATCGGAAGGGGCGAGGGATCGTGCATCCGGCCACTGTCCCGCCTCCCGATCCTTGTGAACCGGTTCTCCACAGGTCGGATCCTGCGCCCTTCCCGCTCGACCGCGTCCAGGCGTCACGAACGGTCGTCATCCCGCTCGGATGACGACCGTTCGTGACGCCTCGGCGGGCCCCTGAAGCCCGCCGGGCGCGTCACTCGCCGAGCGTGATCGCCTGCGCCTCGACGAGCTCGGGCTCGGGCTCGTGGGCGTCGGCGCGGGCCAGGGTGCGGCGTCCGAGCAGCACGATCAGCGCGGCGACGGCGACGGCTCCGGCCGCGGCGTACATCGGGAAGGCCGGCGAGATCGCGGCGGCCAGGGCGGAGGCGGCGGGCGGGGCGATCGCGCCGCCGAGGAAGCGGACGCCGGAGTAGGCGGACGAGGCGACCGAGCGGGGCAGGTCGGTCGCCTCCATCACGCACTCGGTGAGCACCGTGTTGACGACTCCGAGCAGCAGGCCGCCGACGATGATGCAGACGATCAGGCCGACACGGGACGAGATCACGAGGCCGCCGGCGATCAGGTCGAGCGCGAGCAGCAGCAGCACCGAGCGCAGCACGACGGTGCGCGGGAGGCGCCGGGTGAGCAGCGGAGCGACGAACACGGAGGTGACCGCCACGCCCAGGCCCCAGCCGAAGAACGTGAAGCCGAGGCCCATCTCGTCCAGCCCGAGCGGGTAGGGCGTGTAGGCGAGCAGCACGAAGAAGCCGATGTTGTAGAACAGGGCGGCGCCCGCCAGCGTGCGGATGGCCGGGACCTTGAGCGCCGCGAAGGGCGCCGAGAGCGGAGTCGGAGCGGGCTTGGGGCCGTCCTCGCGCAGGAGCGTCGCGATGGCGATGAAGCCGACGGCCATCAGCACGGCGGTCCCGAAGAACGGGCCGCGCCACGAGACGCTGCCGAGGAGCCCGCCGAGCAGCGGGCCGATGGCGATGCCGATGCCCAGCGCGGCCTCGTAGAGCACGATCGCCGCGGAGGAGCCTCCGCTCGCCGCGCCGACGATGGTCGACAGCGCGGTCGAGATGAACAGCGCGTTGCCGAAGCCCCAGCCCGCGCGGAAGCCGATGACGCCCTCGACGCTGCCCGCCGTGCCGGCGAGCGCGGCGAACACCACGATCAGCACCAGGCCGATCATGAGGGTCTTCTTGGCGCCGATGCGGCTGGAGAGCCAGCTGGTGAAGAACATCACGACGCCGGTGATGACGAGGTAGCTCGTGAAGAGCAGCGAGGTCTCGGTCGGAGTCGCCTGCAGGCTCTCGGCGATGGCCGGGAGGATCGGGTCGACCAGGCCGATCCCCATGAAGGCGATCACCGCGGCGAAGGCGACGGCCCAGACGGCCAGCGGCTGCTTCAGGATCGAGCCCTGGGCGGGCGAGTGGGGGGAGGTGGTCACGGCGTGGAGCCTTTCTCGGGGGAGGAGGGGACGGGGGTGCCGGCGATGCGGGCGACGCGGGCCTCGACGAGGGTCGCGGCGCGCTCGAGGGCGAGGCGGTCGTCCTCGTCGAGGTCCTCGAACAGCGGGGCCAGGGCGGCCTCGAGGCGGAGACGGTGCTCGGCGAGGGCGTCGAAGCCGGCGGGAGTGCCCTCGATCAGCCAGGCGCGGCCGTCGCCGGCGTCGTGGACGCGGCGGATCCAGCCGGCCTCGTCGAGACGGGCGATGATGCCGGTCATCGTCGGCTGGGTGACGCGGACCCGCTCGGCGAGCTCGCCGAGACGGGAGGGGGAGGCGGTGCGCAGCTCGGCGAGCGTCGACCAGACGGCTCCGGACTGCGCGCCGAGCCCGGTCGCGCCGCTCGCCCGGCCCGCGAACCGCGTGAGGGCGGTGGCGGCGGAGGCGAGACGCACGGGGGCACTGGGATCGGGCACGAGAAACAATATAGCACGACTATGTAGTTCGGTGGAGGGCGCTTCGAGTCCACCCTCCATCGGGCGCACTCACTGACGTTCTCCTCCGCTTCTGTGACAGGATCGTCCGTATTCGCGCGTCCACTCCCGCGATCACCGATGGAAAGAGAAGTCATGTCCCCCAGCGAGCACGACGTCGTCGTGATCGGAGCCGGTGCCACCGGACTCACCGCGGCGCTCCGGCTGCAGCAGCACGGACTCGACGTCGTCGTCGTCGAGGCGCGCGAGCGCGTGGGCGGGCGGCTCGAGACCCGCGTGGTCGACGGGCAGCTCCTCGAGCTCGGCGGCCAGTGGGTCTCGCCGGACCAGACGGCGCTCCTCGAGACCCTCGACGAGCTCGGCCTCGGCACCTACTCCCGCTACCGCGAGGGCGAGAGCGTCTACATCGGCGCCGACGGCTCCGCTCGCCGCTTCACCGGCGACATCTTCCCGGGGAGCGAGCGCACCGAGTCCGAGATCTCCCGCCTGATCGAGGTGCTCGACCGCCTCGTGGCCCAGACCGATCCGGCGGCGCCGTGGACGCATCCGCTCGCCCGCGACTACGACCGCGTCACCTTCGCCGCCTGGCTGGAGCAGCAGAGCGACGACGAGGAGGCGCGGGCCAACATCGCCCTCTTCCTCGCCGACGCCATGCTCACCAAGCCGGCGCACGCCTTCTCCCTCCTCCAGGCGCTCCTCATGGCCGCGAGCGCGGGGAGCTTCAGCAACCTGGTCGACGCCGACTTCATCCTCGACAAGCGCGTGATCGGCGGCCTCCAGCAGGTCCCGGAGCGGCTCGCCGAGCGCCTCGGCGCCGAGCGCGTCCTGCTCGGGCACCCGGTCCGCTCCGTCCGCTACGGCGACGACGGGGTCGAGGTGCGCGCCGACGGCGTCGTCCTCCGCGCCCGCCGCGCGATCGTCGCCGTGCCGCCGACCCTCGTCGGCCGCATCTCGTTCGACCCGCCGCTCCCGCGCCTGCGGCAGCAGGCCCTGCAGCACCAGTCGCTCGGCCTCGTGATCAAGGTGCACGCCACCTACGCCACGCCCTTCTGGCGCGCCGACGGCCTCTCCGGCACCGCGTTCAGCCCGCACTCGCTCGTCCACGAGGCCTACGACAACTCGAACCACGGGGAGGAGCGCGGCACCCTGGTCGGCTTCGTCTCGGACGAGAAGGCCGACCGCGTGCTCGCGCTCGACGAGGCGGAGCGGAAGGCCGCGATCCTCGACTCGCTCGCCGCCTACTTCGGCGCGGCCGCACTCGATCCGGTCGTCTACTACGAGAGCGACTGGGCGTCCGAGGAGTGGACGCAGGGCGCGTACGCCGCGAGCTTCGACCTGGGCGGGCTGACCCGGTACGGCGCGCTGCAGCTGGAGCCGGTGGGTCCGCTCCGCTTCGGCACGAGCGACCTCGCCGCCGAGGGCTACCAGCACGTCGACGGCGCCATCCGCGTCGGCAGGCGCCTGGCACAGGAGATCATCGACGAGGACGGCGCGACCGCACCGGCCCCCCAGCGCGAAGGAGCACAGCCCGCATGAGCACCCACTACGCCGTGATCGACCCGGCCACGGGGGAGACCCTCCGCGAGTACCCGACCCTCGGCGACGCCGAGCTGACCGCGACGATCGGCTCGGCGCAGGACGCCTACTCCTCGTGGTCGCGAACCGTGCCCGTCGCGACCCGCGCGGCGCTGATCGCCCGCGTGGCAGAGCTGCACGTCGAGCGCGCCGACGAGCTCGCGGCGATCATCACCCGCGAGATGGGCAAGCCGCTCGACCAGGCGCAGGGCGAGGTCGGCTTCGCCGCCGACATCTACCGCTACTACGCCGAGAACGGCGAGGCCTTCCTCGCCGACGAGCCGATCGAGCTCGCCGAGGGCACCGGCTCCGCGCTGATCCGCCGCGCCGGGCTGGGCGTGCTGCTGGGCATCATGCCGTGGAACTTCCCCTACTACCAGGTGGCCCGCTTCGCCGGCCCGAACGTGGTCGCGGGCAACACGATCCTGCTCAAGCACGCGCCGCAGTGCCCGGAGTCGGCCGCCGCCATCGCCGACATGTTCCGCACCGCGGCCGAGGAGCTGGGCGCGCCCGCCGGCGTCTACGTGAACCTCTACGCCACGAACGAGCAGGCCGCGACCGTCATCGCCGACCCCCGGGTCCAGGGCGTCTCCGTCACCGGCTCCGAGCGGGCCGGCGCGGCCGTCGCGGAGCTCGCGGGCCGACACCTGAAGAAGGTCGTGCTCGAGCTCGGCGGCTCCGACCCGTTCGTGCTCCTGTCGACCGACGACCTCGACAAGGCGGTCGAGGACGCGGTCGCCGCGCGCCTGGACAACAACGGCCAGTCCTGCAACGCCGCGAAGCGCTTCATCGTGATCGACGAGCTGTACGACGCGTTCGCCGAGAAGTTCACGGAGGCGTTCACCCGCGCCCAGCCGGCCGATCCGTTCGCGGAGGGCACCCTCCTCGGCCCGCTCTCCTCCTCCGCCGCGACGGAGCGCCTCGAGGCGCAGCTGGCGGCCGCGCGCGAGCAGGGGGCCACCGTCCGCGCCAGCGGCGAGGTGACCGGCAACTTCTTCCCGCCCGCCGTGCTCGAGGGCGTCACGCCCGAGATGGACGCCTACCGCGAGGAGTTCTTCGGCCCCGTCGCCGCGCTCTACCGCGTCCGCGACGAGGACGAGGCGATCGCCCTCGCGAACGACACCCCCTATGGCCTCGGCTCCTACCTCTACACGACCGACCAGGAGCAGGCCCTGCGCCTGGCGGATCGGATCGACGCGGGCATGGTCTGGATCAACCTCGTCCTCGGCGACGCGGCCGAGCTGCCCTTCGGCGGTGTGAAGCGCTCGGGCACCGGCCGCGAGATGGGCCGCCCCGCCCTCGAGGAGTTCGTGAACAAGAAGCTCATCCGCATCGCGTGAGACGGGCGCGGGCCGGGCCCCGGAGTCGATCCGGAGCCCGGCCCGCAGCCGCTCGGCGTGCGCCCGCTCACTTCTTCGTCAGCGACGACTCCTTGTGCGCGGCCTTCGCGTCGGTCTTGTCGCTCTGCACGATCCAGTAGGGCTCGTCGTCCGAGGCGTTGAACTTCTGCCCCTCGAACTGGAACTCCTTCGTCTTCTTCTCGACCAGCTCGCCGTGGGTCTCGCCCTGCGAGGTGTTCCAGCTGATCTTGTCGCCCTTCTTCACGAGGCGGCTCCTCTCTCTCGGTCGCGCCGGAGCGCGGTGGTCCCCTCGCGCGGGAGCGCGATGGTGGTGGTGACGTCGACGATCGCCGGGGCGGCGGGCGCCGACGAGAAGCCGAACCGCACGGGCGGCGAGAGCGGGCGCAGCGGGCCGAGGTCCTCCTCCGCCAGCACCGCGTGGACCCCCTCGACGCGGCGGATCGCCCGCACGCCGTAGTACTCGCGGCGTCCGTGCCCTGCCGACCCGGCCGTGCTCACTCCGCGGACGAGCAGGGAGGCGACCGGCGAGATCGCGGTCAGCCATGCCGGGTGCTCGGCGAGCGGTCGTGGAACGATCCGCAGCAGCCGGCCGAGCGGAGTGAGACCGCCGAGCTCCAGTCGCACCGCGAGCGGTCCGGCCGCGACGGACAGGCCGCCCGCGATCCTCCGCCACGACACCGGCGCGATCCGCACCTCGTCGAACGCGTACGTCGACCCGATGAAGTCCGCGACCTCGCGGGTCGGTGCGATCAGGAGGCGGTGGCCGTCGCCGTCCTCGACCATCGCGTCGGCGAACGGGCCGAAGGGGGTGTCCTCCCAGAGGCCCAGCACGATCCTCGTGCCCGAGGACGTGCCGAACCCCGCGATGCGCCCGCCGAAGCGGAGGAGCCGCGGGGTCCGGCCGGTCATCAGGAGGCCGAGCGCAGCAGCGTGAACGAGCCGTCGCGCACGATCAGCGTGGTGACCTCGCCCTCGACGACCTGCTCCGGGTCGCTCGAGGCGGCCAGCGTCCACTCGGCGCCGGGCGCCTCGGGAACGGTGAACTCGACGCCGTTCTCCGCCGCGTTCAGCAGCAGGGCGAAGCTCGCGCTGCCCTCGTGCTCGAACACGAAGGTGATCGAGCGGGCGTCGGGGTTGTCCCAGTCCTCGTCGGCGAAGCCCTGCGCGTCGGAGCGGAGGATGTCGACCGTGTCGGGGCCGCCGTCGCCGGGGGCGCGGCGGAACCACTTCGGGCGCAGCGCCGGCTCCGCGGCGCGGAGGGCGACCAGCTCGCGGGTGAAGGCGAGCAGCTCGCGGTCCGCGTTCTCCCAGTCGAACCACGAGATCTCGTCGTCCTGGCAGTAGGCGTTGTTGTTGCCGCCCTGCGTGCGGGCGATCTCGTCGCCGCCCAGGATCATCGGCACGCCGGCCGAGAGCAGCAGCGTCGCGAGGAAGTTGCGGCGCATGCGGTCGCGGCGCTCGTTGACCGCCTCGTTCTCGGTCGGGCCCTCGGCGCCGTTGTTGGAGGAGCGGTTGTCGCTCTCGCCGTCGTTGTTGTCCTCGCCGTTGGCCGCGTTGTGCTTGCGCGAGTACGCGGTGAGGTCGGCGAGGGTGAAGCCGTCGTGCGCGGTGACGAAGTTGATGCTGGAGACCGGCGAGCGGCGGTCGGCCTCGTACACGTCGGGGGAGCCGAGGACGCGCTGCGCGGTCGTGCCGAGCACCGAGTCGGCGCCGTTCCAGAAGTCGCGCACGTCGTCGCGGAACTTCCCGTTCCACTCCGACCAGTCCGCGGGGAAGCCGCCGACCTGGTAGCCGGCGGTGTCCCACGGCTCGGCGATCATCTTGACGGGCGCGAGCACCGGGTCCTGCGCGATCAGGTCGAGGAAGGCGCTGTGCACCTCGGCCTCACCGGTCTGGCGGGTGAGGGTGGTGGCGAGGTCGAAGCGGAAGCCGTCGATGTGCATCTCGGTCACCCAGTAGCGCAGGGAGTCCATGATCAGGCCGAGCGCGGCGGGGTGCGCGACGTTGAGGCTGTTGCCGGTGCCGGTGGTGTCGAAGTAGTTCGCGCGGTCCTCCTCCACCAGGCGGTAGTAGGAGCCGTTGTCGATGCCCTTGAACGAGAGGGTGGGGCCCTTGTCGTTGCCCTCGGCGGTGTGGTTGTAGACCACGTCGAGGATGACCTCGAGGCCGGCCTCGTGGAACGCCTTGACCATGGCCTTGAACTCGTCGACCTGCGAGCCGTCGTCGCCGGCGTGCGAGTACTCGTTGTGCGGCGCGAAGAAGCCGAGGGAGTTGTAGCCCCAGTAGTTGCGCAGGCCCTTCTCCTCGAGGTGCGAGTCCTGCACGAACTGGTGCACGGGGAGCAGCTCGACCGAGGTCACGCCCAGGTCGGTGAAGTGCTTGATCGCGGCGGGGTGAGCGAGGCCGCGGTAGGTGCCGCGGATGTCCTCGGGCACGTCGGGGTGCAGCTTCGTGAAGCCCTTCACGTGCACCTCGTAGACGACGGTCTCCTCGAGCGGGATGCGCGGCGCGGTGTCGCCGCTCCAGTCGAAGGAGTCGGGATCGGTGACGACGCAGCGGGGGACCGCGTGCGCGGAGTCGGCGTCGTTGCGGGTGTCGGCGTCCTCGTAGAACTGGCCGAAGACGTCCTCGGACCAGGTGTACGAGCCCTCGATCGCGGTGGCGTGCGGGTCGAGGAGGAGCTTGGCGGCGTTGTGGCGGAGGCCGTTGGCGGGGTCCCAGGGGCCGTCGACGCGCAGTCCGTAGCGGGTGCCGATGCCCATCTCGGGGACGAGGCCGTGGAAGACGTGGCCGGTCCGCTCGGTGAGGGCGACGCGGGTCTCTGCTCCGGACTCGTCGAAGAGGCAGACCTCGACGCTGTCCGCGGTCTCGGAGTAGACGGCGACGTCGGCGCCGGCGTGGGCGAGGAGGGAGACGCCGAGGGGATACGGGAAGGAACGGGGGGATGCGGGCATGCGTCCATCCTGACCGGGCGGCTCCGGGAGCTTCGCGCCCTTGTCGCCGCGCCCGCCTCCCGCTAATCTTCCAGGCCCTCCCTTCGACACGGCGCCCTCCGCGGGCATATAGTCAGCTGGCTTACTAAATCGTCGGAGGAGAGCGTCGTGCGCAACCGCAAGTGGATCGGGCTGGTCGTCATCAGCCTCGGAGTGGCGACGATCATCGTCGACTCGACCATCGTCAACGTCGCCATCCCGTCGATCGTCGCCGATCTCGGGATCACCTCGACCCAGGTGCAGTGGGTGCAGGAGTCGTACACGCTCGTGTTCGCCGCGCTCCTGCTGGTCTTCGGCACCCTCGCCGACCGCTGGGGCCGGCGCCGCATGCTGATCGTCGGCGTCTCGCTCTTCGCGCTCTCCTCCGTCGCGGCGGCCCTCGCTCCGACCGGCGACCTGCTGATCCTCTCCAGGGTCGTGCAGGGCGTCGGAGGAGCGATGGTGCTGCCGACGACCCTCTCGCTGATCAACGCCACCTTCCGCGGGCGCGAGCGCGCCATCGCCTTCGCCGTCTGGGGCTCGACCATCGGCGGCATGACTGCGGTCGGCCCGCTGCTCGGCGGCTGGCTCACCACCGACTTCTCCTGGCGCTGGGCGTTCGGCATCAACATCCCGCTCGGCGTGATCATCGTGGTCGGAGCGCTGCTGTTCGTCGACGAGTCGCGGCAGCCCGACGGGCGGAGGGTCGACCTCGTCGGCGCCGCGCTCTCGATCATCGCCTCCGCCTCCCTGGTGTTCGCCCTCATCGAGGGGCGCACCCTCGGCTGGTGGGGCGTCGACGAGCGCCTGAGCGTCGGCGGCTGGAGCTGGCCGCTCGGTCTCTCGCCGGTCCCGATCGCGTTCGCCGTCGCGGTGCTCGCCGGGGTCGCCTTCGTCCTCTGGGCGCGGGCCCGCGAGCGCGCCGGGCGCTCGGCGATGCTCGCGATCGGGCTCTTCCGCCTCGCCTCGTTCCGCAACGGCAACCTCGCCGCGATGATCGTCTCGCTCGGCGAGTTCGGGATCATCCTGGCGCTGCCGATCTGGCTCCAGAGCGTCCTCGGCTACACGGCCGTGCAGACCGGCCTGGTGCTCCTCGCGCTCGCGCTCGGCTCCTTCGTCGCCTCGGGCTTCGCCGGCGCCTTCGGCAACAGGGTCGCGCCGGTGCTGATCGTGCGGGTGGGTCTCGCGGCCGAGATCGTCGGCGTCGCGGGCATCGGCCTGGTCGTCTCCGACTCCACCCCGTGGTGGGCCCTCGTCCCGTTCCTCGCCGTCTACGGCTTCGGCGTCGGCCTCGCGACGGCGCAGCTGACCGGGGTCGTGCTCCGGGACGTGCCCGTCGAGCTCAGCGGGCAGGGCTCGGGCACGCAGTCGACCGCGCGGCAGATCGGCTCCGCGCTGGGCATCGCCGTGCTCGGGACGATCCTCTACACCTCGACCGCGGGGGTCCTCACGACCTCGCTCGAGCAGCAGGGCCTCCCCGCGGAGCAGGTCGCGAGCACCGTCGACGCGGTGGTCGACTCCTCCGGCGCCGCGATCGCCGGGCTCGCCGCGTCGCCGGCCACCGCCGACGCGGCCCGGGCGGCGGGCGAGGCGTTCTCGGACGGCACCCGCTACGCCGCCTTCGCGGCCGCCGGGTTCCTCGCCGTCGGCTTCCTGGCCACGCTCTCGCTCGGCCGACCGGCCGAGGAGGAGGAGTCGGTGGTCAGCTCAGCGGAGCCGAGTCGTCGGCGGTGAAGACGATCTTGCCGATCGTGCGGTCGGCGCCGGTCGCTCGGCGCGACAGCACGTCGACGACGTCGCCCAGCGGATGCACGGCGCCCGGCCGGGGCCGCAGCTCACCGGAGGCGGCGAGCGAGACCGCGCGCCCGATCCGCTCCGCCGTCGCCACCACGATCATGTTGCGCACCCGTGGGCGGTCGCGGCGGACGAGGCCCGTCGCCTGCGAGACCAGCGCCGGACCGCTCGGCACCAGCGTCGCGATGCGCCCGCCCTCGGCCAGGAGGATCGCCGCGTCGTCGACCGGCAGGTGGCCGGAGACGTCGACGACCACGTCGAAGCGGCCGCCCAGCACCCCGAGGTCGAGCGCGCGGTAGTCGTGCGGCTCGGCGCCGAGCGAGCGGAGGAGGTCGGCGGAGGCGGCCGAGCCGGTGGCCGCGACCGTGCATCCCGCCCGCACCAGCAGCTGGATCGTCGGATCGCCGATGGCTCCCGAGCCGCCGCTGACGAGGACGCGCTCGCCGGCGCGCACGTGCAGTGCGTCCACCAGGCCCACCGCGGTGCCGCCCGACATCGCGAGCGTGACGGCCTCGACGAAGCCGAGGGAGTCGGGCATCGGGACGAGCGAGCGGCTGCGCGCGATGGACGCGTCGGCGAAGGCGTCGCCGTCGCGGGTCATCCCCACCACGCGGTCGCCGATCGCGACCGAGTGCGACCCCGGGCCGAGCGCCTCGACGGTGCCGGCGATGTCGAGGCCGAACCCGTAGGGACGGGAGCGGCCGACGGCCATGATCCGCGCGGAGCCGGACAGGATCTTCTCGTCGGTCGCGTTGATGCTCGCCGCGCGCGTGCGCACCAGGACCTCGCCGCGACCCGGCATGGGCACCGGCGCTTCCCGCCACGAGAGCAGATCGGGCCCGCCGAACCTGTCGTACCCGAGTCGTCGCATGTCGCTCCCGTCGTCCGTGCCAGCCCCCCGAGCCTAGGGCGTGGCCGCTGAGCGGAGGCGTCGCGGGAGCCCGGCGGAACCCCCTCCGGTGCCCGCGGGCCCGGTGCTACCGTGGCGGCCATGAGCGCAGACGACAGCCCCGAGTTCGCAGGCTTCGAGGCCACCCCCTCCACCGATGCGGAGAAGGCCGACGACGTCCGTCCCGCTGACGCCGAGGTCGAGGAGAACACGACGGCCGACGAGAGCCGCGACCCGGACCACGGCTACGACCCGATGAGCGAGAGCGGCTCCGAGAACGCCCCCGAGGACGAGGTCGGCCCCCGCGAGGACGAGGAGGGCCTGCTTCCCCCCGGCAGCACCGCCGAGGGAGCCGGCACCGCACTCGGCGCCGACGCCGTCGAGGGCGGCGAGCCCCTGGGCGAGAACGCGAGCGCCGGCACCCCCGGCCAGCTCGCCGACGAGCGCTGGCGGACCAACGGCATCAACCCGCTAGGTTGAGCCTTCTCCCGCGGCGGGCGGGGACCGCCGCGGGAGTGAACACCGCACACAGCTGGCGTTCCGGTTGCTCGGAGGAGGAGCAGGGGTGGGCGCCGTAGCGTTCCGGGAGCGCGGCACGCCGGTCGCGCGGACGGGGAGTCCCATGTCGTTGTTCCTAAACCGCACTCGTGAGGTCCGATGGACCGAGGACGAGAGGCGGGCGCTGGCCGAGGCGGTGGCGGAGGACCGGGCCGACGCCTGGCGCGGAGTGGGTGCGCTCGATCGCACCGTCGTCGTCTCGACCGAGGATCCCGGCGTCCGCGGCGGCGCGCGCTGGCCCACCGATCACCGTGCGTTCCTGCGCGTCGACCGCGGCGCCTCCGTGGTGCTGGCGACCGACGGGCTGAGCGATCCCTTCGACCGGCTCGCGCGTCCCGGCACCGGTCTCGGCCTCGAGCTGTGCCTCGAGACGTCCGCCGTCCGCGGCGTCCCCACCGCCGAGCTCTGGAACCACTGGCACTTCCGCCTGCTGTACGAGGCCGCCCGACGGGCCGCCCTCCAGGGGGTGTGCTGCCGCAGCTCCCTCGACACGGCGCGGCTCGCGAACGTCGCGGCGCCGCCCGCCTGGACCGATGAGCAGGGCACCGTCGGTGTCCTCCTGGGCCTGCGCAGCCCCGGCCTGCCCGAGCGGCTCGACCTGGCGACCGGTCACGCCGACCTGGTCACCCTCACGCCGCTGCGGCCGCAGGAGCACGCCCGGGCGTCGGTCGACGCAGGCGCCCGTGCCGAGATCGCCGAGCGCCTCGGGGCCCTGCCGCACGAGGAGCTCGTGCACACGGCCCGGCCGCTCGTGGTCTGAGGAGCGTCGCGGGTCAGGAGCCCTCGGCCGGCTCCGGCACCACGGTCATCTCGCCGGTGTTGTTCGCGCTCGCGATGAACTGCTCGATCCACAGGCGGTTGAGCGACGGGCGCTTGCTGCCGTGGAACCGGAAGTGCAGCGGAGTCGTCGGGTGCACCCAGACGGAGCTGCGGCCGTAGCCGGACGATTCCGGCTCGCTCCAGGAGAGGCTGAACGACTCGTTCCGCCGCATCTTGGTGAACATCGCGACCTTGAGGTGCGCGAGGAGCCGGTCCTCGAAGTCGATCTCGAGTGATTGCGGTCCGTAGATCAGTCGTCCCATTGTCTCCGCCGTGAAGTCGTGCCGACGCGCCGGAGTCCCGGACGGCGTCGCGGGCTCCGTGAGCTCGGGAGCCGCCACGGAGAGGATACCGATCCTGCGACCCGGAGGGGTGACACGGCTCTCGCCTCCGCCGGCCGAGGGCGGGATCACCCCGTCAACGACGGACGCCCCGCCGACCGGATCCGGGGATCCTGGTCGACGGGGCGTCGGAAGTCGGAGATTACTCGCCGACGCCGCGGATGTTCGCGGCCTGCGGGCCCTTGCGGCCCTGCTCGACGTCGTACTCGACGTGCTGGTTCTCGACGAGCTCGCGGTAGCCCTGCTTCGCGATGGCGGAGAAGTGCGCGAACACGTCGGCGCCTCCGTCGTCGGGAGCGATGAAGCCGAAGCCCTTTTCGGAGTTGAACCACTTAACGGTGCCAGTAGGCATTTCTTTTCCTTATGTGTTAATGACGCCGACCGAGGCCGGCGTCGTCAGAGTCCGCACGAGTGTGCGGTACCCGCTCGACTCGGCCTCCGCGGGTGAAACACGCGTCTGCCGGAGTCGTCCGGGTCGTCTAGGGGCTGAGCTCGCGCCTCCGGGGGAGGGCGGCTCTGCGGGGGAGAACGTCCCGCGGACCGGGCGAGCCGGTGGAGCGGGGGTCGAACGAGGAACGGCGCGGCTTCCGCGGCGTCCTGTGAAGGGCGGTACCCGCGTGCGAGGCGGGCGTTCGAACCGGACGACCGAGGACGATGCTCTCGGTCGGTGCGGTCTCTATCAGGGGCTGAGTCTCTTCGTCGTCGTGCGACTTCTCAGCCGTGGAATTCGGGCGATCGCCCAGGAGATGTCTCGACTCTACGGGATCACGGCCCTCGTCCCGGTCGCGACCGATCGGCCGGGCGCGAGCTGCACGAGCGCCGAGACGACCAGCAGCGCCAGGCTCGGCAGCACCGTGATCA
>NZ_PSVQ01000051.1:0-20787 GCF_002932395.1 Rathayibacter sp. AY1D9 | reverse complement strand
ACCTCCGGAGCATGGGTGAAGATGGGCGGATGACATCCGTGGGGGGCGTTCCGGGAAGGGCGGTGAGGAGCGGAGCCGCACGCCGCTCCGGTTCGCCCGCCACGCCGCTCAGGACAGCCGGACGCCCGTCAGGGCGAGGCCCGCGGCGGCCGCCGCGACGGCGAGTGCCGCCGTGCCGACGCCGTACCCCAGGCCGGCCGCCCAGCGCCGGTCGAGCAAGAGCCGCGCGGTCTCGACGCTCGCCGTGCTGAACGTGGTGAAGCCGCCGAGCACGCCCGTCCCGAGCACTGCCCGCCACACCGGGTCGAGGACGCCGGCCAGCACGAGCCCGGTGACGACTCCGAGCAGCAGCGACCCGCTGACGTTGATCAGCGCGGTGCCGACCGGCCAGCGCGCCGGCACGAGCGACCGCGCGACCCCGTCGACGACGAGCCGTGCGGCCGCTCCGACTCCGCCCGCGACAGCGACCGCGAGCAGCAGGCCGGGCGTCACGCCGCCGCCCTCCGCCGCCCCGCGACCGCGATGCCCAGCGCCGCCGCAAGCACGCCCAGCACGAGCGTGCCGCCGGCGTAGAGCAGGTACTCCACGACGTGGCCGCCCTCGAGCAGCGCGACCGTGTCGAGCGAGAAGGTGCTGTAGGTCGTGAATCCGCCCAGCACGCCGGTGCCGAGCAGGAGGCGCAGGGTGCGGCGCCCGCCCTCGTCCGGCCCGCGCCGTGCCAGCGCCTCGAGCAGGAGGCCCAGGAGGAACGCGCCCGGCAGGTTGACGGCGAGCGTCGCGACCGGCACGACGCCCAACGGGGGAAGTGCGGCGCCGATCGCGGCGCGGGCAGCCGTGCCGACGGCTCCGCCCGCCGCGACGAGGAGGATCGCGGAGGGGCGCAGGTGGAGGGGTCGCGTCACTCCGCGAGGTCCCAGGGCGCCGGGCGCGACGGGTCGCGGTCGGCGCGCGGGACGACGAGCACGGGGCGGTGCTGACGGTGCGCGAGGTGGGCGGCGACGCTCCCGCTGAGGAACTCGGCGATGCTCGCGAGCACGCCCGCGTCGCGGGTGCCGACCACGATCATCCGCGCGTCGACCTCCTCGGCGACCTCGGCGAGCGCCAGGGCGGGCTCGCCCCGCGCCGCGCGCAGCGACCACTGCACGGTGCTGCCGTGCAGCTCGTGCTCGACCGTCTCGCGGAGCCCGGGCGGGAGGGACGGGCCCTCGCCGCGGTCGGCCGCGGCGCCGACGAAGCCGAGCGGGATGCCGCCGGTCATCGGATCGACGTACTCGCCGACGAGGTACGGATCGGCCGAGACCGACACGAGCAGCAGGGCGGCTCCGGCGTCGGCGGCGACGCGGGCGGCGGTGCGCAGGACCTCGGGTCGCTGGCCGTCGACGATGCCGACGAGGACGGGCCCGGTGGGGGTGGGTGCGGTCATGAGGAGCTCCTTCCCGGTTGCGCCCCATCCTGGCACCGCGCGGGCGCGAGCGGTCGGAGCATCCGAGCCGGATCCGTCGTGATCGTTCCGTTATGCGCGGGCCTCGGGCTAGAGTGGCTCGTCGCCGGATCCCCACCGGCCCCCGACCCCCCGTCACCACCGTCACCCGAGGAGAACGCACGCGTGTCGAAGCCAGGCATTCCCACCCCTGAGGAGAGTGCCGGCACCCCGACCACTGCACCCCCGACCCGGCGCGAGGCCCGCGAGGCCGAGCGCCGTGCGGCCCGGGCCGAGACGGAGACGGGCGCGGCGACCGCCGGCACCGCGGTCGAGGGCAGCGGATCGGACGACTCCGCCGCTTCCGCAGGCGCTGGCGACTCCGCGCCCACCGCCGTCGACGCCGCAACGGCCGTGGCGACCGCTCCGACCGTCTCGGTCGAGGTCCCCGCCGTCGCCTCCCCCGCCTCCCGGTCGATCCCGGCCTCTCCGCGCCGCGCGTCCGCCTCCCGCCCCGTCGCTCCCCGCGCCGCCGAGCCCGCCCGAGCCCGTGGCCTCAGCCGCCGCGCCCTGGCCTTCGGCACCTTCTCGGTGGTCGGCGGCCTCTTCGCCACGGCCGCGATCCCCGCGTACGGCGCCCGCAGCTCCTCCGCCACCGCGACCGGCCGCGCCGCCGCGAACCGGGTCGGCCTCCAGAACCTCACCGTCTCCTCCGACGCCGCCGGCCAGACCGCCGTCCGCGACGCCTTCGCCGCACCGACCCAGGCGCAGCTCGACGAGGCCAGCCGCCAGGCGGCCGTGCTCTCCGGATCCAACGGCGGCGAGTTCTCGACCGTGCAGACCCGCGCGGTCGGCGACGACTACCCGTGGCCCTACGAGACCATCGACGACGACGGCGGCGGACTCTCGCCCCTCGGCTACTACTACCGCGAGTGCGTCGACTTCGTGGCCTGGCGCCTCAACCGCGACGCCGGCCGCACCTCCGCGCCGTGGAAGTACACGTGGGGCAACATCACCCCGCTCGGCGGCAGCGCCTACGAGTGGCCGGACAACTGGGCCGCGAAGGGCTGGGCGACCAGCAGCGTCCCGATCGTCGGCTGCGTCGCGTGGTGGACCTACAACCACGTCTCCTACGTGCAGAAGGTCAACGACGACGGCACCGTGCTCCTCGAGGAGTACAACTACGGCGGCAAGCACAGCTACGTGACCCGCACCTTCCCCACCGCGCAGGTCCCGCTCTTCCTGTACCCGCCGGTCCTGTAGGCGGCCTGTTCCCGTCGCGCCTCGGCGGGCGGAGCGTCGCAGTCCCGCTCACGGCGCGCGTCAGCCGAGCGCGGCGAGGAGGATCGCGAAGGCGGGCGTCGTCGGATCGACGAGCGCCATGTGGTCGGCGTCGGCGAGCTCGTGCAGCTGCACGGCGGGGTGCCGGTCGGCGTATCGGCGGCTGTAGGCGACGGGGACGTCCTCGTCGAGTGCGCCGTGGATCAGCATGGTCGGCTGCGGCGGCGCGGGCAGCTGCGCGGGGTCGGCGCCCGGGAGCAGCGCGAGGTCGCCGCCGAGGAGCTCCCCCACGGCGTCGCCGCTGAGGCGGTCGGCGGAGGCGGCGGCCAGGTCGAGCACGCCCGCCAGCGCCACCACGGCGGCGACGTGCGGCGACGGACGGGCGGCCTGCGACCAGACGGCGAGGTGGCCGCCGGTGGAGTGGCCGACGAGGGTGACCGGTCCGGCGCCGGACAGCAGTGCCGGGAGCGCCGCGAGCACGGCCAGGACGTCGTCCCCGGTGCCCGGCCAGCCGCCTCCCGTGTCGCCCGCGCGCCGGTACTCGGGGAGGAGCACGTCGTGCCCGCGGTCGGCCAGCGCCGCCGCGAGCGGCCGGGCGTGCCGCCGGTCCCACCGCGCGCGCCAGAACCCGCCGTGCACGAGCACGACCGGCCGGCGCGCCCCGCCGGGCGCCCCGCGGAAGACGTCCGCGATCTGCTCCGGCGCCTCCCCGTACCGGCGCACCTCGTCCGGCTCGCGCCCCTCCGTCTGCTGCATCCCCCCAGTACCTCCCCGCGAGACGCCACGTCGGTGCGCCCGGCACGGCGTGTCGCGTACCGGAGCGGCATCTCGCGGAGAGGGAGGGGAGGGCGCGGGAGCTCGCGTCAGGACTCGAACCAGCCCCGGGGGTGGTGGTCGGCCGTGAGGGGCGTGCGCGGCCGGGTCGGGCGGGCCCAGCGGACGGCGTTCGCCAGCACGCGCCGGATGTCCGGGTGGTGGTAGACGGGGTAGTCCTGGTCGCCGGGCGAGAAGTAGAAGACCTTCCCGAGGCCGCGGGTGTAGGTCACTCCGGAGCGGAACACCTCGCCGCCGGTGAACGTCGACAGGAACACCGTCTCCTCCGGCACCGGGATGTCGAAGTACTCGCCGTACATCTCCTGCTCGGGGATGATCAGCGGGCTGGGCACGCCCTCGGCGATCGGATGGGTGGGCGCGATCGTCCACACCAGCTCGCGGTCGCGGTCGTTGCGCCACTTCAGCGAGCAGGTCGTGCCCATGAGCGCCTTGAAGATCGACGAGTAGTGGCCCGAGTGCAGGACCAGGATCCCCATCCCCTCCTGCACGTGCCGCAGGACCCGCTGGACGACCTCGTCCGACACCTCCTCGTGCGCGATGTGCCCCCACCACAGCAGCACGTCCGTCGTCGCGAGCGCCTCCTCGGTGAGCCCGTACTCGGGCTCGGGGAGCGTCGCGGTGCGCACCGAGACGGCGTCGCCGAGCGACTCCGCGAGCCCGTCCGCGATGACGCGGTGGATGCCGTCCGGGTAGTGGCGCAGCACGGTCTCGTCGCCGCGGGTCTCGTGGCGGAACTCGTTCCAGACGAGGACCTCGATCGGGGCGCTCATGCGACCGCCACCTCCTTCTTCTCGGCCGCGGAGCGGTAGATCGCGTCGACCACCCGGCTGCGGTGCAGCGCGTACTCGCCGTAGTGGCCGGAGTAGCGGGGGCCGCCCGCGGGCGCGTCGGCTCCCGAGGCGATGGCCTCCAGGAACTCGGCGATGACCGAGCGGTGGTGCCCGGCGGGGACCTTCACGTCGGGGTGCGAGACGGTCGGCGCTCCGGCGACCTCGGAGTAGAGCGTCAGAGTCCCCTCCGTGGCGTAGTCGGCGATGTGGAGGCGCGCGCCCCCGGCCGAGCCGAGCAGCTCGACCTCGATGTCCTCGTCGACCTTCGAGTAGCTCGCCCAGGAGGCGTCGAGCTGGAGCGAGCGGCCGTTGTCGAGGCGCAGCAGGGCGCTCGAGAAGTCCTCCACCTCGAACGCGTGCGTGCCGGTGGCGGCGACGCCGTGCGGGCGCCCTCCGCGGCCGGAGCGGCCGATCTCGCCGTACGCGACCGCCGAGACGCTGGTCACGCGCGGCTCGTCGAGCAGGTGCAGCGCGATGTCGAGCACGTGGGAGCCGAGGTCGATGAGCGGGCCGCCGCCGGCGAGCTCCTTGCTGGTGAACCAGGAGCCGATGCCGGGGATGCCGGTGCGCCGCTGCCAGCTCGCGCGGGCGTGGTAGACGTCGCCCAGCGGCGCGTCGTCGAGGTAGTCGCGGAGGAAGGCGACGTCGGCGCGGCGGCGGTGGTTGTACGCGATCTCGAGCACCCGGTCGTTCGTGCGGGCGGCCTCGACCATCTCGGCCGCCAGCTCGGCGGTGGTGGCGAGCGGCTTCTCGCAGAAGACGTGCTTGCCGCTCGCGAGCGCGGCCACGGCGATCGGGTGGTGCAGGTGGTTCGGGACGCCGATGGAGACGACGTCGAGGTCGTCGCGGGCGACGAGCTCCTCCCAGTCGGCGTAGAGGTCGGGGACGCCGCGGGTCGCGCCGAGTTCGTGCAAGCGCGCCTCCTCCTGGCCGGCGAGCGCGACGACGCGGGCGCCGGGCAGGGACTGGAAGGCGTCGAGGTGGGTGGTGCCGGCGAAGCCGAGGCCGACGACCCCCACGCGCAGCTCAGTGGTGTTCTCTGTCATGCGCCGAGCCTACTCGAATCGATTCGAGCACTCCATGGGCGGTGCGGCCTCCCGGAGCATCCGGCAGGCCGGCTTCAGGCCGCGAGGCGCGCCTCGAGCGCGGCGAGCGACGCGCGCAGGGCCGGCGCCTCGAGGGCGTCGCCGTCGGCGGCGGCGTGCGCGGCGGCGAACGCCTGGACCTGGCGGTGCAGCTCGACGCGGGTCCCGCCGCGGGCGACGACCGCGAGCCGCTCGGCGAGGCGCACGCCGGCGCGGACGACGAGCGGCTGCTCCATCGCGTACGAGCGCAGCGCGAGGAACACGTCTGCCAGCAGCTCACCCGCCCGAGGCCACGGGACGACCAGGCGGACGACTCCGTCGGCGTCGGAGTAGCGGCCGCGCGCCTCCGGCCGGCCGCAGAGGTCGACGAGCGCGCTGGTCAGGGCCTCGACGGCGCCGACCGCGGTGTACGGGTCGTTCGTGCCGGTCGCGAGCCCGCGGACTCCGATCTCGACCACCTGCTGGACGGCGTACCGGAGGTCCTGGTGCGGGGTGCGCGCGTCAGCGACGACGACCGCGGCGACCGCCTCCTCCTGGGCGACGGACCCCTCCAGGACCTCGAGCACCGGGTCGCCGACGAGGACGTGGTCGCCGGGCAGCGCGAGCACCCGGAGCCGCGCGTCGCCGCGGCGGGCCAGGGCGACCAGCCGCTCGACCTCGAGCTGCTCGACGTAGCCCCCGCGCACCGCACACAGCACGACCGGCTCGCGCCCCGCCGGCGGCAGGGCCTCCTCCGCGAGCAGGGCCTCCTCCACGTCCACCGGCTCCTCACCGTCCTCCGGATGCAGTCGCTCGATCACGTCGACGAGCTCGCCGAGCACCCGCTGCTGCAGCGTCGTCACCTGCACCGACAGCGCGATGTGGTGGATGAAGTAGACGAGCACCGCGACGTCACCCACCGCGAGCAGCACCGAGAACGAGACGGCCACCACCGGCACGAACGTCAGCGACGCGTCCTCCTCGGTGTGCACCGCGCGCAGCACGATCAGCGAGTACAGGAACGTGGACGTGAGCACCGCCAGGACGACCTGGTTGCCGCGGTCGGCCATGAAGTTGCGGACCAGCCGGGGCCCGTAGGCGGAGGACGTGGTCGCCAGCACCGAGATCGTGATCGAGAACGAGGTCGCGGCGACGCCCAGCATCGTCCCGCCGATCGCCGAGAGGATCGCCCGGCCGCCAGTCGGCGACAGGTCCTCGATCAGGGGGATGTCGCTGACGCCGGCGCGGACCAGCAGATGGTCGACCTCGACCAGCCCCAGCGCCAGCCCGACGGCGAGGACGCCGAACAGGGCCGGGAGGAACCAGAAGGATTCGCGGAGGTGGAGGAGCCGGGAGCGCATCCTCGAAGGCTAGAGCGGCGCCTCCTCGCGGGCCGCGCCGCCGCGGAGGCTTGCGCGCCGGGCCGGGACGTGCCGCGGTGCCTGCCGCCAAGGCGACCTCGCGTCAGGGCCGTCCGCACTGCGGGGGCGTCGTCGCGACGGACGCCGGACGCACCGGAGGCGCCGACCCCCGGGGATCGGCGCCTCCGCAGGGCGTCAGGTGACGTTGATGAGCGTGCGCTGCCAGCCGGAGGAGCCGTCGGGCGCGACCGGTGCGCGGTCCTCGATCTGGACCATCCCGTTCTTGTCGACCGCGCGGACCGCGACGTAGTGCGAGCCGGGCTGGGCGTCCCAGTCGACGAACCACTGCACCCAGGTGTCGAGGTTGACCGGGGTCGAGAGCGTCGCCTCCTGCCAGTCGCCGTTGTCGATGCTCACCTCGACCTTCTCGATGCCGATGCTCTGCGCCCAGGCGACGCCCGCGATCTTGAGAGCGCCCGAGGTGACGGGGACGCCGATCCGCGGGGTGTCGATCCGCGAGGACATCTTGATGGGGGCCTCGGCGGAGTAGCCGCGCGGGGTCCAGTAGGCCTGGTCGGCCTCGAAGGTGGTGACCTTGAGCTCGGTGAGCCACTTGGTGGCCGAGACGTAGCCGTAGAGGCCGGGCACGATCATCCGCACCGGGAAGCCGTGCTCGAACGGGAGGGGCTCGCCGTTCATGCCGACGGCGAGGATCGCGTCGAGGTTCTCGTCCGTGACCGCGGTGATCGGGGTGGACGCCGTGTAGCCGTCGCTGCTGGTCGAGAGGAGCATGTCGGCTCCGCTCTGCACGCCGGCCATCTTCAGCACGTCGCGCAGGGGGACGCCGAGCCACTTGGCGTTGCCGACGAGGTTGCCGCCGACCTGGTTCGAGACGCAGGTGAGGGTGATGCCGTACTCGTCGAGGCCCATGTCGAAGATCTGCTGGAGGTTCAGCGTCACCTCGCGGTCGACCATGCCGGTGATCTTCAGCGACCAGGCCGACGGGTCCAGGTTGGGCACGGTGAGCGCGGTGTCGACGCGGTAGAAGTCGGCGTTCGGCGTGTAGAGCGGGGTGATGCCCTCGATGTCGAGCTCGGCGCCCGCGGGGACCGAGACGGTGCTGCGCGGGGACGGCAGGCGCAGGGCGTCGCGGACACCGGCGAGGGAGGAGGTCGCCGCGTTGACCAGGCGGGCACCGGTGCCGACGACGGCCGCGCCGACGGCGGAGATCAGCGCGATGCGGAAGAAGCCGCGGCGCTCGAGGGCGCCCGGACGGGCCTCGGAGGATGTTCCCCTGGCCTCCGAGGCCCGGGCCGCACGCCAGCCGCGCAGGCGCGTGAAGAGGAGGTGCATGACGACGACGGCGACGACGAGTCCGACCAGCGTGGGCACCGCAGCGAGCGGCGACGCTCCGGTGCGGGTCACGATGGCGGCGATCGAGAGGCCGCCGGCGATCACGAGCAGCACCTGGCCGAGCGGCGGGCGGACCAGCTGGAGCACTCCGGCGATCGCGGCGGCGACGACGACCGCGGCGCCCACGCTGCCGAGCAGGAAGGTCTTGTCGTTCTCGCCGAACGTCTCGATCGCGAACTCCTTGAGCGGGCGCGGGACGATGTCGACGATGAAGGCGCCGAGCGCGAGCACGGGGCTCGCGGTGCGGGCGACCGCGAGGGCGATGAGCTCGGCGACGGCGAGGAGGACTCCGCCCGTGACGATGCCCGCGAGGGCGGCGAGCAGGAAGTAGAGAGCTCGATGCTCGCGCACGGGTGCCGCTGTCTGGTTCATAAAGGAGAGTTTTCTCCCGCGACCTGCTGTTTCCCAGGGTGTCCCTGGTTTGGTCGTGTAGGCGCCTTTTTCATAACGAACAGGTAACGCACAGCGGCGGCATCTCGACGGGATCACCTCTCGCTCGGCCCGCCGCCGGGCCTCACCGCGCGCGACGCCCCCGCCGGAGGACCGCCGCGTTCGCGGTGACGATGAGGGCGCTGCCGATCCATCCGGCCGCGCCGACGTCCTGCCCGAGCACGACCGCGCCGATGAGGGCGGCCAGGACGGGGTTGGCGCTCATGAGCGTCCCGAACACGCTCGCCGGGAGCCTCCGGAGCGCGATCACGTCGGCCACGAACGGGACGGCCGTCGCCAGGACGCCGGCGCCGACCGCCAGGAGCACGGTGCCCGCGTCGGGGCGCGTCGAGACGAGCGTCCAGACGGCGACGGGCAGGAAGACGGCGGCGGAGATCCCGGTCGCCGTGGCGGTCCCCTGCGCTCCGGGCAGCCGGAGTCCGATGATCCGGTTGAGCATGATGTACGCGGCCCAGCAGCACGCGGCCGCGAGACCGAGCGCGATCCCCAGCTGGTCGGACGAGGGCCTCGGCCCGGCGATCGCGAGGACGCCCGCTCCGGCGACGAGGGCGCAGAGCGCGCTGGTCCTGCTCCGGGAGCCGAGGAGCGCGACCGCCAGCGGCCCGCAGAACTCCAGGGTCACCGCCAGCCCCAGCCCGATGCGGTCGATGGCCGCGTAGAGCGTGAGGTTCATCGCTCCGAACACCACGGCGAGGAGCAGGACGGGCCACCACTGCGCGCGGGTCAGGTCGCGGATCCGCGGCCGCACGACCGGGAGGAGGATCAGCGCGGCGACGATCTGCCGGACGGCGACCACTCCGACGGATCCCAGGACCGGGAAGGCCAGAGTCCCGGAGGCCGCCCCGAGCTGATTCGAGAGGGCGCTCGCGAGGGCGGTCGCGACGCCGACGGTCCGGCCGTCGCCGGGGAGCTGCTTCGTCATGCCGGAAGTCTGCGAGCCGTCCGGCCCCGGCTCACAATGCATCACCGGTCGGATCGATGCGGGAACCGCATGAATAGGATGCGGTCATGGATCTGGAACTGCGCCACCTCCGGTCGTTCGTCGGCGTCGTGGACGCCGGGACCTTCACCGACGCGGGGATCGACCTCGGCATCTCCCAGACGGCGGTCTCCCGCAACGTCGCGGCGCTCGAGTCCGTCCTCGGACGAAGGCTCCTCCACCGGACGACCCGCAGCGTCGAGCTCGCGCCGGCGGGCGAGCGGGTGCTGCGGCACGCCCGCCGCGTCCTGGCCGTCGTCGACGACCTTCGCGAGGAGGCGGCGGCCGGGACGGACACGATCCGGATCGGGTACGCCTGGTCGGCTCTCGGCGAGCACACCCAGGAGTTCCAGCGCCGCTGGGCCGCGGCGCTCCCCCGCCACGAGCTGCGGCTGATCCGCTCCAACACGCCCACCGCGGGGCTCGCGGAGGGCCTCAGCGATCTCGCGATCCTCCGGCGCGGATCTCCGGCTGCGGACGTCGAGTCGGCTCTGATCGGCACCGAGAAGCGCTACTGCGCCCTGTCCGTCGACGACCCGCTCGCCGCGAAGCGCACGGTCACCCTCGCCCAGGTGGCGACCGCTCCGCTCGCGCTCGACGACCGGACCGGGAGCACCCGGCTCGACCTCTGGCCCGAGCACGACCGGCCGCGGATCACCGTCCCGACGACCGACGTCGACGACTGGCTCACGGTGATCAGCAGCGGCACCGCCCGCGGAGTGACCGCGGAGTCGACGGTGAGCCAGTACCGGCGGCAGGGCCTCGCCTACCGGGTCGTCCGCGACGCTCCGCCGGTCCCCGTGCACGCCGCGTGGATCCGGAGCGACCCGCCGCCCCTCCTGGGCGACGTCATCGGGCTGCTCCAGGGCCTCTACCGCGCCTCCGACTGACGACGACGGCCGCCGGGGGCGAACCCCGACGGCCGTCGTCGTCACGTCACTTGCAGGTGAGAGCGGAGTACGCGGCCTGCTTCGTGGTCGTCACCGCGGCTCCGTCCAGGGTGGCCGTCGCGGTCACCGTCGCCGAGCCCGCGGCCACCGAGGCGGCGCGGGTGGTGAAGGCGTGCGAGGCGCTCGACCCGGGAGCGATCCCGGTGAACGCCTTCGAGCCCCAGGCGGAGCCGAGGGTGATCCCCGCCGGGACCTTCGCGTCGTTCCGAGCGGAGACCGTCACCACGACCTTGCCCGCCACGCAGCGGCTGGTGGCCGCCACGGTCGTCGGTACCGTCGCCGCGGAGGCGCGGACGATGGAGAGGCGGTAGGTCGCGGTGGTCGTGTGGTCCTGCGCCGACGACTCGACGACCACGCTCGTCGTGCCCGACGCCGCGAGCGGCACCGTGCGGCGGAGGGTGTCGTCGATCAGCACGCCGTCGACCTTCACCAGACCGCTGGGCACGGCCGGGTCCAGGTCGAGCGAGACGCTCGTCGTGCCGGCCGGCACCGTGAGCGTGTGGTCCCTGACCCCGGCGGCGAGAGCCGGCGAGAGCGTCCCGACGTCGGAGGAGAGCTTCGTCAGCTCCGGGTCCGCAGCGTAGGTGGTCGACTCGGTCGTGTAGACCCCGAAGACACCGCCGACGTAGCTGGATCCGGTGCCCTGGAAGCGCACCGTGACGACGGGGATCTTCTGCCCCTTCGCGTCGAGCACGTACTTCCCGCTCTGGTCGCGCTTGTAGCTGTCCTTCGCGGCGAGACCGCTGAGGATCGACGCCGGGATCCGGTCGTACTGGACGTACCAGCTCGTCGCTCCGGCCGCTCCCGAGACCACCTCGGTCTTGAGCTTCACGTCGTTGAGGTAGACGTCGAAGGTGCGTCCCGCGTCGCCGCCGTAGTAGCGGACCCCGAGGTAGTTCGCCGGCAGAGCCGGGTCGACGATCATGTCGTACTGGAAGTACGCCTCCGCTGAGCGCTCGCCGTCGCGGTACCCCTCGCCGCGCCAGGTCCCCACCGAGGACCGCGCGGTCTTGTAGTTCTTGTCGGCCTCGCTGTTGTTGTTGTCGAAGGAGGTGAGGGAGTCGATCGTCGTCTCGTCGACGCGCAGCTGCTCCTTCTGCGTCCGGATCAGCTCCTGGGCCGCGGCCGAGTCGGGCTCGATCAGGGTCATGTAGGTCGCGTAGCGGGCGTTGTAGAGGCTGTAGTACGGAGTGAACACCCGGGCGGCGGACGCGGCGTCGACGTTCTTCATGCCGAAGCGCATCGTCGTGCGGCCGTTGCCGTCCGCGCCGTCGGGCAGGCGGACCAGGTTGCCGCGGACCGCGGACTTCCAGGCCGCGGAGTCCGCGACGACGACGTTCGAGTTCACGGACTTGTCGGCCGTGCCCATGCGCACCAGGACGCCGGCGACGTAGGACGCCTCGACGTTCGAGCGGTTGAGCTCGGTCGCCAGCAGCACCGGTCCGTAGCGGAACGCGGTCCAGTCGGGGTTCTCCGTGTCCGCGACCGCGCTGACCGCGGCGGGCAGCTTCCAGGTCAGCACGTCACCGGCGGCGACGGCGACCGAGACGTATCCGGCCTGGGCCGTGACGGCACGGACGGCACCGTTCACGGTGAGCGTCGGCGCTCCGTCGATCCAGGACGGCACGCGCAGCTTGAGGGTCGTGTCCGCGGCCACGGCTCCTCCGGCCAGCGCTTCGACCCTCAGGGTCGCCGTGTCCGTGCTCGGGATGTCCGCCGTCTGGGTCAGCCGGAGGTTGTTCGCGGAGGAGCGGAGGACCGAGGAGCGGAACTGGTTCACGAAGACGGTCTTCGGCTTCTCGAAGTAGATCGAGTCGCCGAGCTTGGTGAAGCTCTCGATACCCGAGCCGTGGTCGCACCAGAACTCGTCGAGCTCGTGCCCGAAGACCTTGGCGTAGCCCGCGGTCTGCGGCTGGAAGTAGGTCACCATGCCGGTGTCCGGGTTCTGCACCGAGAGGACGCCGTTGATGAACGTCTCCTCGTAGAAGTCGGCGTACTTCACGTCCTCGGTCACCTGGAACAGCGCCCGGGTGAGCTTGAGCATGTTGTAGATGTTGCAGCCCTCGGAGGTCGAGTTCTCGCCGTAGCCGGTGGTCTGGCCGTTCGTGGCGTACTCGTACAGGGTGCCGGGTGCGTGGAAGTGCTCGGACTGGCTGTTGCCGCCGTTGGCGTAGGTGTGGGTCTCGTCGACCATGCGCCAGAAGTTCTCGGCGGCACGGCGGTACATGTCGAGATCCGACTTCTCCGCGGCGGTGAGCGTGGCGTAGAGCGCCGGGTCGTCGGTGAAGACGCGGTAGCGCTTCAGCGCGCCGATCAGCTTCGGGACGGTCGTGTTCGCGTGCAGCCCGTTGAGGACGTCCTCGTTGTTCGCGAGCTTCTGGAACAGCGCGGTCTCGTCGAAGTACTCGGCCGCGCGCTTGTGCGCCGGGTCGTGCGTGGTCTCGTAGAGGCGGTAGAGCGCCTCGTTCATCCCGCCGTACTCGGTGTTGAGGAGCTGACCGGGGTTCGCCTGACGGCCCGCCCAGGCGGTGATCCAGCTGCCGAAGCCGCCGGCGACGGTGAGCGCCTTCTGCGAGACGGCGTCGGGCGCCTGGTCGTGGGCGTCGAGGAGGCCTGCGAGCACCTTGTGCAGGTTGTAGAAGGGGACGAGCAGGCCGTCGCCGCCCGAGGGGAGGTAGCGGGTCGGGAACGGCGAGACGTAGCCGGCGTTCGCGGGGTCCTTCAGCGCGTAGGCGTCCTGGACCTTCTTCAGACCGTCGACGGAAGCGGTGAGCTTCGCGAGCAGAGCCGCCTTGGTGGCCGCGTCCTCCTCGGTCGCGTAGGCCTGCGAGAGCGCCGAGAGGTAGTGGCCGAAGAAGTGGCCCTGGAACCGGGTGCCGTTCTCGCGCTCCCAACCCCCGTATCCGCCGCTGGTGGTCGGCGTGAGCCCGGCCTCGCGGTAGAAGGAGTAGAGGAACATCTCGGGGTCGAGGCTCAGCAGGTACTCGACGGTCTGCTGCTCCCCGTTCTCGAGGTAGGGGTCCTGCACGGAGACGTCGGACAGGCCGGCCTCCAGAAGGTAGTTCGACGTCTTCACTCCCCGGGGCTGCACCTGGAGAGTGTAGGTCTTCGTGACCGCGGTGCTGCCCCCGTATGTGGCGGAGCCGGTGAGGACGACCTGCGTCGCGGAGCCGGTGGGCGGCGTGACCGCGGCCGTGCCTCCGCTGATCGCGACGGTCGCCGGGTCGGAGGAGGTCCAGCTGAGGGCGGACCCCTTCGCGCCGACGGTGGGCAGGGTGAAGCCGGTGCTGGTGCTCGCGGGCGGGGCGACCAGCTCGAGGTCGGCCCGGGCGATGCTCGCGGGGTCGAAGGAGGGGTTGCCGGCCTTCGTCAGGGCGACGACGTCGGTGGTGGTCGCGACGCCGTTGTAGAGCGCGTAGTCGTCGAGCAGGCCGCGCAGGTGCGCGCCGTTGTACTGGGGGCCGTTGAAGCCGAGGGTCTTCGTCGAGGTGCTCTCGGAGCCGAGGACGCCGGATGCGGAGGAGGACGGCGCGGTCTTGACGACGGCGGTCTGCTTCACCCCGTTGCGGTAGAAGGCGACGGCCTTGGTGCTCTTGTCGTACGTGGCGACCACGTGCGTCCACTCCCCCGCGGGGAAGAAGCCGGAGCGGGCGGTCTCGACGGCGACCTTGTACGGCTGACCGCCGGACGGGCCGATCGAGAGGGCGAGCGGAGTGCCGTCGCCCTCGGAGGTGAGGTACCAGCCGTCGGAGTTGTAGGCGGTCTTGTTCCAGGTGAAGACCTGCTCACCGGTCATCGCGCTGGTCGGCTTGTACCAGAACGAGACGGTGAGGTCGGCGGGCTGAAGCGCCGCCGCAGTGCCGAGCGAGATCGCGTTCGATCCGGTGAACTCGAACGCCCGGCCGTTCAGGCCGGTGCCGTAGGAGGCGGTGCCCTTCTGCATCCCGAGGGCGGTACCACGACCGCTGGTGTCGGCGAGCGACCCGTCGAACGGGAGCTCGAGCACCTTCGCGGCGTCGAGCGAGGTGGTGGGGGCGGCCTGGGCCGTGGGGCCGACCGACAGGAGACCCGCCGTCAGCGCCATCACCGCCACGGTGGCCAGGGGGAGTCGTCGTCTCATTCGTGAGGCCTCTCGTCGTTGAGAAATCCGGCCCAGGGGGGCGGGCCGCCTTGGATGTTACCGTTAACAAAAGTTTTCGGCGAGGTTTCGGTGAGAGGACTGACAGGGTCCTCGAGCGCTCAGCGGCGCCGGTCCAGAGCCGCCCGGAGGTACGGAGCGGTGCGGCTGCCCGCGGCCTCGGCGACCTCCTCCGGAGTGCCCGTCGCGACCACCGAGCCGCCGGCCCGGCCCGCCCCCGGGCCGAGGTCCACGACCCAGTCCGCGTCGGCGACGACGCGCATGTCGTGCTCGACGACGATCACCGTGTTGCCCGCGTCGACGAGGTGCTGCAGGTGCTCGAGCAGGCGGTCGGCGTCGGCGGGGTGCAGGCCCGACGTCGGCTCGTCGAGCAGGTAGAGCGTGTCCCCGCGCTGGGCGCGACGCAGCTCCGAGGCGAGCTTCACCCGCTGCGCCTCTCCCCCGGACAGCTCGGGCGCCGGCTGGCCGAGCGAGACGTAGCCGAGCCCCACGTCCACCAGAGCGTCGAGGTGGCGGGCGACCTCGCGGTCCTCGGCGAAGGCCTCGCGCGCGTCGGCGACGCTCAGCGCGAGGACGTCGGCGATCGTCCGGCCGCCGAGGGTGACCTCGAGGGTCTCGTCGTTGTACCGGGTGCCGCCGCACGCCGTGCAGGGCGCCTCGACGGTCGGGAGGAACAGCAGCTCCACCTCCACGGAGCCCTCGCCCCTGCAGACGGGGCAGCGCCCGCTGGGCAGGTTGAAGGAGAAGCGGCTCGCCGAGAAGCGGCGGCGCTTCGCCTCCGGGGTGGCCGCGAAGAGCGTCCGCACCCGGTCGAACAGACCCGTGTAGGTCGCGACGTTCGAGCGCGAGGTCCGGCCGATCGGGGTCTGGGTCACCTGCACCACCCGGCGCAGGCGGTCCGCGGGCCCGGAGGCGGTGCCGCGGGTCGCCGCCGCCGCCGCGTCGAGCAGCGGGTCCGCCTCCCCGCCCTCCTCCGCCGGCGCGTCCTCGGCGACGTCGGCGCGGAGCGAGGCGCGCAGCAGATCGGGCAGCGCCTGGTTCACGAGCGTCGACTTGCCCGATCCGGAGACACCGGTGACCGCGGTGAGCACCCCGACCGGGAACGCGACGGAGAGGTCGTCGAGGGTGTGCCGCGAGACGCCGGCGAGCTCGATCCACTGCTCCGCGGTGCGGCGGGAGCGCAGCGGCGCCGGGTCGCCCTCGGGGAAGAGGTAGCGGCGGGTGACGGAGTCGCGGGCGCCCGGCAGGCCGTCGAGCGGGCCGGAGTAGACGACGGTGCCGCCCCCCGACCCCGCGCCCGGGCCGATGTCGACGATCCAGTCGGCCTCGCGGATGACGTCGAGGGAGTGCTCGACGAAGAAGACGGTGTTGCCGGTCGCCCGCAGGGTCCGCAGGATGCCGAGCAGCGCCTCCGTGTCGGCGGGGTGCAGGCCCGTGGACGGCTCGTCGAGCACGAAGACGACGCCGAAGAGGCGCGAGAGCACCTGCGTCGCGAGGCGCATCCGCTGGAGCTCCCCCGAGGAGAGTGTCGGCGTGGAGCGGTCGAGCGTGAGGTGGCCGAGGCCCAGGTCGACGATCGGCGCGAGGCGGGCGACGAGGTCCTCGACCAGCCGCTGCGCGGCCAGGCGGGTCTGCGGAGCGCCGTCGGCCGGGGTCCAGCCGGGCTCCAGCACGCGCCGCGCGACGACGACCAGCTCCTCGAGCGGGAGCGCCGACAGCTCGGTGATGTCGAGCCCCTCGAAGGTGACGGCGAGCGCGTCGGGCTTCAGCCTCCGGCCGCCGCACACCGGGCAGGCGACGCTGACGACGAACGAGGCCGCGCGCTCGCGCATCCGGGCGCTCTTCGAGCCGGCGAAGGTGTCGAGCACGTAGCGGCGCACCCCGAGGAACGTGCTCATGTAGCGCGGCTCGTCCCCGGCGGCCACGGAGGCGCGCACCTCCGCGGGCGAGCGGTCGGTCCACACGGGGACCTGCGGCGAGTCGGGCGTGTGCAGGATCCAGTCGCGGTCCTCCGCGGGCAGATCGCGCCACGGAGCGTCGATGTCGTGGCCGAGCGAGATCAGGCTGTCGCGCAGCTGCTTGCCGTGCCAGGCGGTCGGCCAGGCGGCGAGCGCCCCGTCGCGGATCGAGAGGGAGTCGTCCGGCACCATCAGCTCGTCGGGGACGTCGTAGACCCGGCCGATGCCGTGGCAGCTGGGGCATGCGCCCTGCACGGTGTTGGCCGAGAAGTCCTCTGCGAGCAGCATCGGCGCGCCCTCGGGGTAGGCGCCGATGCGCGAGAACACCATCCGCACCACGCTCGAGAGCGTCGTCGCACTGCCGACCGTGGAGCGGGCCGAGCCTCCGGAGCGCCGCTGCGGGAGGGCGACGGCCGGCGGCAGGCCCTCGATAGAGTCGACGTCCGGCACGCCGACCTGGTCGATCAGCCGCCGCGCGTAGGGGGCGACCGACTCGAAGTAGCGGCGCTGCGCCTCCGCGTAGAGCGTGCCGAAGGCGAGCGAGCTCTTGCCCGATCCCGAGACCCCCGTGAAGGCGACGAGGGCGTCGCGCGGCACGTCGACGTCGATGCTCCGGAGGTTGTTCTCGCGGGCGCCGCGCACGCGGACGTGGTCGAGGGGGTCGGTGGTTCCAGGCGCGCTCATCCGTACAGCCTGCCGTGCCGGGATGTGGGGCGGCCGCCGCGGAGCTCCGAGGCGCTCGACGCCGAGACGGCCCGCTCCCGGCCGAGGCACCGCAGTGGGGCGGTGTCTCGGCGGGGGCGGGCCGTCTCGGCGTCAGCGGCGCGCGTGCGTCAGCAGGTGCGCGCCGGGTAGGCCGCGGTCAGGGCGCCCGCGGTGAGCGAGGCGGCCGGGACCGAGGCCTGACGGGTGGTGAAGGCGGCCGAGGCGCTGGCGCCGGGGGCGGCGGTCAGCGTCTGCGAGGCGCCGAACGGCGAGCGGATGACGACCGAGAGGGGCGTCGTGCCCGTGTTCTTCACCACTCCGGTGAGGACGACCTTGCCCGCGACGCAGCGGGTGGACGCGGTGAGCGTCGAGGTCGGTGCCGTCACCACCACGGTCGCGGTGACCGTGACGGCCGTGGAGCTCGAGAGCCGACGGTCGGCGGCGTTGTAGGCCGTCGATCCGTTCGCGCCCACCCACTGGTTGTCGTTCGCACCGATCGTGCGGACGACTCCGGTGACGGAGTAGCGGCCGGGCGCCGTCGCCACCGCGGAGGTGTTCCAGGTGACCGGCTGCGAGGCGGTGCCCCGGTTGTAGGCGAGCACGACGTCGGCGCGGGCGGGCAGAGCCGCCGCGGCGTCGGTGCCGGAGGCGACCGTCACCTCGCCGAGGTCCGAGCGGACCGCGGAGGCGGCGTCGGCCGAGCGGACCTCGGCGTACTGCCCCGCGGTCAGCGAGACGATGCCGCCGTGCTTGGTCGACGAGGCGAGCGAGAAGCCCGGGTCGGTGAGCTGGGTCCAGCCCGTGTCGAGGTCGTTCGTCACCATCGGCTTGTAGCCGGTCGCGGGGATCACGTCGACGTACAGGTACCAGGTGTCCTCGCCGTGGTCCTTGAACACCGCGGGGCCCTCGACCCCACCGGGGTTGCCGCCGGACCACACCGCGCCGATGCGCGACTGGATCTGCGTCCACGAGGTCGTCGGCAGCCACCAGGTCGCCGAGGTGGTCGACTCCATGTAGATGCCCTTGCCGGTGCCGTTGTCCTTCGAGATCCGGTAGGTCGTGCCGGAGTCCTGGATCAGCGTGGTGTCGATCGTGTCGGCCCCGGTGTCGATGAAGGTGCCGCCGTACGAGTAGGTGGCCTGCGTGAAGTCCGTGGTCGCTCCCCAGAGCACGCGGGAGGATCCGGTGCCCGGCGTGTGCGCCGCGGTCGGGTAGACCGTCGAGGACCAGTAGACGACGAACGCGCCCTTGCCGGGTCCCGCGTAGTCCGGCACCCACGTGGCCTCGGGAGCCCACATCATGCCGGCCTCGAGCTTCTTCGTCCCCGCGGCGTCGAGCGCCACGTCGAACTGGCGGACGTCGCTCCACGACACGAGGTCGCTCGACTCCCAGACGTTCATCTTCGTGCTGCCCTTGGTGGTCCAGTAGCACCAGGTGTCGCAGGTGCTGGGGCCCCGGTCGCCGCCGAAGACGCGGAGGTCCGTGGCGATGATGTAGTACTTCTTCGTGTCGGGGTTGTAGGTCAGGTACGGGTCGCGGACACCGGTGGTGCCGAGGTCGGAGGCCAGGATCGGCTTCGCGCCGTTGAGCGGGTCCCACTTCTCCGGGTCGTCGCCGCGGGAGACGTCGAGGTAGATCTTCTCGGCGTAGCCCTGGGAGTCCTCGACGAAGTGGACCATCATGTAGCCGTAGGGGGTGTCGACGCCGACCTGCGGCTCGACCGTCACGGCGATCGAGCGGGTCTGCACGATTCCGCGGATCGACGCCGTCGCGGTGAGCGACGAGGTGCGCGCGGCCTGGCCCACGGCGGGGCGGTCGGCGCTGAGGGTGCGGCCGTCGGCCGAGACGCGCAGGGTCGGGTCGCTGGAGGACCAGGTCACCGCTCCCCCGTAGTCGGGCAGGTTCGTGGTCGAGTCGTCGACGGTGAGCGGGGCGACCCCGGCCAGCACGGCGGCGGCGATCGGGGAGAACGTGGAGGCGTGAGGCTTCGCGTCGACGCTCGACACGGCCACCACCTCCGCCCCGGTGAGCGCGCGGTCGTAGACGCGGAACGCCGAGACCTCGCCCGTGTAGAACGGGTCGGGGTACGGTGCGCGGCCGATCGTGTTGAGCGACTGGTCGGCCACCGACGAGGGGCGCAGGGCGGTGGGCGCCGAGGCGACCTGGACGCCGTCGACGAAGAACGAGATCGTGCCGGCGCTGCCGTCGATCACCGACGTGAGGCTGTACCAGCGGTCGGCGGTGAGGGCGGAGGCGCTGCGGGCGTTGTTCTCGCCGTTCCCTCCGCTGGTCGTGATCGCGGTGCGCACCCGGTCGCGGACGGACGCGAACCAGTACTGGTTCGTACTGTCGCTGCCGATGTTCCACAGGAAGTGGAAGTTCGAGAGCATCGACGCGTCGGCGCGGGTCTCGATCGTGACGGTGGCCGACGAGCGGCCGGTCAGCAGGTTCGCGGGCAGCTGCACCCAGGGGGCGGTGGTGCTGCTCTTGGGGCCGCCGGTGAGGCGGAGCGACGTGCCGGTCCAGAGCGCGTCGGTCGCGTTGCGGACGGTGGCGGCTCCCACGCCTCCGCTCACGGTGTTCGGGACCGTGCTGCCGGTGGTCTGCGTGAACCGGTAGTCGGCGAGGAGGCCCTGCTGCGGGATCACGGCATCGGCCGCCTGCGCGGCCGGAGCCGGGGCGACGAGGCCCGAGAGCAGCACTGCTCCGAGGCCGAGCGCGGCGAGCGCGGCGCGCAGCGGCGCTCGCCGCGCGGGTGTGGTGGTGGGGGGCATGGTGCTCCTTCAGTGGAGTGGTGCGGTTCAGGGAGGGGGAGAGGATCTCGGGGTGCCGAGCCCTGCTGGGTCGAGCAGCGCCGTCAGGGGCGTGTCGGAGCCTGTGTGCGGAGCACGAAGGGCTCGATACGCCGCCGGGCGGCTGCTCGACCGGCAGGGAGGGGCAGCTGCTCGACCGGCACGAGGGATCAGCCGCCGGGGTTCGTGTCGGTGTACCCGGTGGTCGGGGCGGTGGTGCCGAGTGCCGCGAGGGTGGGCGCCCTCCGCATCACGACGGAGTTGCCCGGGCTGTCGCCACCATGGAGCAGTCGCCGTCGTGGAACTCGATCGCGGGGTCGGCGGTGTCCGGCGCGATCGGGTCGGTGGAGGTCGGCTCGCCGAGGGCGACGGCCGGGGAGGCGGCGGTGAAGGGCAGCGGAGCCACCGCGGCGAGGAGGATCAGCAGCCCGGCCGTGTGGCGGCGCCGGAGCCCCGCGGATCGGGGGAGCTCGGCGTCGACGGGCGTCGATGCGGTCGTCATCGTGACTCCATCGTCAGGGGCGGCGTGGGGCCCGGAGGCGCACCGTGAGCGGCGCGCCCCCGGGGGCGCGCCGCTCACGGTGCGCCTCCGGGCCCCACGCCGCCCCTGAC